>NZ_CALHGG010000023.1 GCF_938029845.1 uncultured Capnocytophaga sp. | reverse complement strand
GGAACCGCTGAACAACTGCTTTGGGTACTGTTGTGTTATCAATCTACTAAAGAAGAGATTTCAGAGGAAGCAGGTGAGAAAGCTCAACAACAAATTCACCCTTATGTAAAGCAATTGCTACAAAAGGTACATAACCCAGAGCAATGGAAAAAATATGTAGAGGGAATCGTCAATTGAGTTAATTTATTGATTAAAAACCTCCCCCTACCCCCTCCAAAGGGATAACCTCTCCCTATCACATACTCCGCTCTCGCGGACTTCCTCCAAAGGGGGAGAGGCGATGTAAAAGTGATAACATTCTGTTAATCAGGGATTATTATTTTTCAACTCTTGATTCATATTTTAGGAAACGAGCTTACTTATGAGTTTCATTAAAAATTAAAACAATGACAAACAAAATCATTATTATAGACTTAGAAGCGACTTGTTGGGAGGGAATACCCCCCAAAGGAGAAGTGAGTGAAATTATAGAAATTGGCATTTGCCTGCTCGATACCCTTACAGGTGAGATTAGTGATAACAGAGGTATTTTGGTAAAGCCTACACATTCCAAAATCAGTCCTTTTTGTACCCAACTTACCACCATTACCCCCGAACTGGTAGCGCGGGAAGGCGTAAGTTTTGAAGAAGCCTTGCAAATCCTTAAAAAGGAATACCAAGCCTATCAGTACACTTGGGCGAGTTATGGGAATTACGATAGGAATATGCTCCAAAAGCAATGTGCTCTTAGGAAACTGCCTTACCCAATGCGCAATGAGCATATCAATGTAAAGGAACTTTTCCAAGAGGTAACCCAGCACCCTAAGCGATTGGGCATGCATCAGGCACTGAACTACCTCAAGATACCCCTTGTAGGAACCCACCACCGAGGCAAAGATGATGCTTATAACATCGCTAAGATTATGTATAGGTTAGTAACTAACCCTCTGTAACCAAATTAAAAGCAATATAATGAAAGAACTTACTTGTCCTAATTGTAACAGAACCTTCCTGCCAGAAGCACTTTCTGATTATGACTTTAATTTTTTGAAGGAAGCTATCGGGAAGCAAATGCAGTTTATGTTTTTACATTGCCCCCATTGTACGGCTATGTTTGATTTTAATCCTATGCAATGGATATCACCTTCTGCACTATCTCAAAGTAAGGAAAATCATACAAGTAAGCCTAAAAGTGTAAGGTCATTACTTCGGAATAAGGAAGTTAAATCCTTATCCCAAGAATATATAAACTATCTAAAAGCACAGAAAGAGACTGTTTGTTTTCCTGTCTTTTCAGAGGAAACGCCATTTGTGTTGTATTCATTGGAAGAACTTTGCAAAGAGATAACCATTGACAAACATCAATGTACTACCATTACTCAGCTAAAAGCTTATGCTACTACCCTGCAAGAGGTAGGCTACGAAGAAGGTTCTTTCTCCTTAGAAAGATTGTCACAAAGCCTTTCCATAGGATATGAGAATGAACGCATTTTATTTGTTGATAGTCAGGACAATAGTTCGCTTTATGTATTTGAGATAGAAGACGGTGATATACTGAAAACAGATTATACCTTAACCGATTTGATTCATTAATTTTAGTGGGCTTACAATAAACAACTGTTTTATGAGAAATAGAGATATTTATGGCGTTCATATTTTTGAAAGTGATCTTGCTAATGAGTTGGATAGCATAGTAGAAGATGCTTATCACTATGGGGCTACAGAAGCCGAAATACGCTCCCTTATAGACACTTTTCGCAAGGAAGCTGTGCGCACAGCTTTGGAGAAGGAAATATTTTTGACCCTTCGCCTTGCTATTTTGTGGCAGTATGGGTGGTTGCGCCCTGAGGAGGTAGCTCCCCTGCAACAGTTGGTACAAAAAGGAGTTTCTAAAAAGTGGCTACAGCAGTTTGGTACTGATACCCCCCAGATGAGCTATGCAAAGCGACAACAGCAAGTAGTACGACTGCTCTCTCGCCTTGCCACTGCCAATACAGCAGTGCCTGCACGCGAACATTGGCAAAAGGTAACTGATTTCCTTTTTGCGCCTTATGAAGTGCTGAGCGTACCCTTGTTGGGAGGTCAGTATGGTGCGGTATGGCTATTGAGGACTGATAACTATGAGGGCGACGGACATTATACTTTCGTGGAACTATTATATAAAAGTACTGAAAAGCCAACGATGGAATCGCTAATGGAGGCGCGCCTTCAGCTGATGGGAGATGGTGAGAAGGAAGTGCTCAGTGATGTGCGTAGGGTGAGTCATAAAGCCTTGTTGCTCTTTGCTGAACGCTTGGAGCGGATAGGTACTGCAATTCCTAAGAAATCCTTACCAGAGCCTTCGCCCTATATAATAGCCTACGATTCTTTTGAGAAATTCGTACAGCGATGGAACAGCGATACAGGTATCCCTGATAAAAGAAAAAGGAAGAAGTTCAAGTCAGTCGTTGCCCATTGGTAAATTAGTAAATTGACAAATTAATCCTATGAAAAAGTTTGAATTTAAATACCAATTTGAGTTCTTTTGTTCCCCTATTTGGATAGAGGAAAACGTGAAGAATCCTACCCCTCGCAATGTGGAGATTGCGGATTTGGATATCAATCCGTATCTAAAAGAAGAATTAGAGGAACTCAATCACTTGTATCAAGAGATTTTCAATGACAATTACCCTCCTGAATCCGATTTCAAAGACACCATAAGCGAGTATATATTTGTAAACCGCGTACTTACCTCAGCAGAACTTTTAGAGAAAGAAGTAGGCGAGCAATACACTTTTGTCTTTGATTATCCCAAATGGAGAGAAAGAAAAGAACAATTATCTAGGAAGTTGGTTTAGCTTTACACCGAGCCATAATCCAACAAAAAGCGTTTGTACGCCTCCCAAAACATAGAAAATGAGAAGCACATTAAGATAGCTAAAATGGTCTATGCTATTTTCAAATAAGATGTGGAGCGTAAAAGTCCCTATAAGTACTGATATGGTTAATAAAACAAACATCAAGAAAATACCTATGACCATACAAAAATTCTTTGAAGGTCTTTTCAGATGAATATACGCACCTATATGATAGATAATAGTAGCAGAAGAGAGAAATCCAACTAAGATAGGAATAGCCAAGTGGAAGAGAATAGCCAAAAAATTACTTAAGCTATCCGCCCCTGTCGCAATAATTCCTATAAAGACAGAGATAAAAGCAAGCACATATTCTAAAATAAGTGCCTTGAACAGTAGCTTTGTTGTCGGATTCATAATCTATGTTTTTAATAACTCAACAGAGGACAAAGATAAACAATTCAGAGAGAACAGAGAAGCCTTTTTTAACTGATAATATTCAACAAATCGTGCTTCTTTATCTATCTAATTAGCAAATTAGCAGATTTGAAAATTATCTAATTAGCCAATGACTCCAGATTGTCCCCCTTCGGGGGAATGGGGGCATTGACAAATTGACAAATTATTATGGCAAATTTAAAACTCAAAGGGAAAGACCTCCTCAAGTTAGGCTTCCCGAATAATCAATCTATCAATGTAGCGTTAGAAGTGATGAAGCGCAATT
>NZ_CALHGG010000022.1 GCF_938029845.1 uncultured Capnocytophaga sp. | reverse complement strand
ACCTCATGGAAGAAGGCCTTATCGGACTGGAAGATATTATACTTCTTATCATATACTGCTGCTGAGGGTTTTATAGGCAGGGATTCCTTAGGATACTTAATAAAAGTACCCAAGGTAGCATAGGTAAGGCGCAAACCTCCCTGTACCCCTGCTCGGCTTTCGGTAAGTATCTTAAAACCATTGGCATTACCCTCAAAATTACACAGGTCAGCATATTCCCTATCGGAAAGTTGTCCCTTGAGCACGCTCCCCTCATGGTAGCGAAAGAAATCTCCTATGGCTTTCTCTCCACTATGTCCAAAAGGCGGATTACCTATGTCATGTGCCAAGGCTGCAGAGGCGACAATGGTACCAAAATCATTCATCTGATAACCCAATTGTTGTAGGTAGGGATACTTCTGTAGAATTTTTGCCCCTATGGCGCGCCCTAGTGAGCGCCCCACTACAGAGACCTCCATACTATGGGTCAAGCGTGTATGTACAAAACCAGAGCCTGAAAGCGGAATTACTTGGGTCTTGTCCTGTAGGCTGCGAAAAGCCCCTGAGAAGACGATACGATCGTAATCCACATCATAGCTTAGCCGCGTAGGATCTTCCTCTTGGCGCGAACGGGTTTTAGTATCTCCTTGTTTGCGCAAGGAAAGTAGGTGTTGCCAATCCATCATTTGAGTTTTGAGTTTTGAGTTTGAGGAATTATAAGATTTTAGTATTTAAGAGAGCACTTTACCAAACGCCTCTGAGAATTTGGTAGGGGTAAACTCAATAATTTGATAGGCAGCTATTCGATGCTCGTGGAAAGGATCTTGAGAAATTATTTCCTCTACTTCTCCCCTACTGTCAGCCTTACACAAAATCACCCCACCCTTGCGAGGTACTTGTGCTCCCGAAGCTACAAAATGCCCTGAAGCATAGTGCTTATCTAAGTAAGCGCGATGCGCTTCTAAGTGTTTTTCAACCTCACTGAGGTCTTTCTGATAGGTTAAAATAATAAGATACATAGGATAGTTTTTAGTGATTAGTAGTTAGTGTTTAGTATTTAGTTATCAGCGACTTAGCTACTAATCACTATTCGCTGATCACTATTCACTATAAGTGGCAAAGGTAGGAATTTATTTTGAGTTTATCAATTTTTTTATAGTATGATGGTGTATATATCGAAAAAAAATAATATTTTTGCACCAAATTAAAAAGCATTATATGTCTCAAACAAGAAAAGCAACTAGTTTGCACAGTAAAGTAACAGAGTTACTTCAAGCACAGATAGCTATGGAAGCCCATGCAAGTGCCACTTATTTGGCTATGTCTTCTTGGTGTGATGATCATGGTTATAAGAGAAGCGCTGCTTTCTTCCTTAACCATGCTGACGAAGAACGTGGCCATATGCTCAGAATATTTAACTTCTTGAACGAAAACGGTGTAAGAGCTCTCTCTCCTGAAGTGACCAACATCCAACAAGAATACAAGAGCCTTAAGGACGTGTTTGAAAAAACTCTAGAGCACGAAATTGCAGTTACCGACTCTATCAACAACATCGTAAAGGTAGCACGTCATGAAAATGATTTCGCTAGTGAAAGTTTCCTACAATGGTTCGTTAACGAACAATTGGAAGAAGAACGCCTTGTACATGATATACTTGATATGTTCGAGTTCGTTACTAAAGAAGAGCCTTTCGCTATCAAACTCCTTGACGAGCGTGTGCCTCTAGAAAGCTAATCAAGCACTTAACAGAATAAAAGGCTGTCCTCGGGACAGTCTTTTTTGTTTCTAATATTATTAATGCGAATCAATAGTTAAAACACTATTCGCTAACTATCTAAGACGCAATAAATTGCGTCTCTACACATGCGCTGGCTAAGACAATTA
>NZ_CALHGG010000021.1 GCF_938029845.1 uncultured Capnocytophaga sp. | reverse complement strand
TTCGGGAATTAACTATCTTAAAATCAATATTTATCAATTTTTGTCGTGTAGTTAGAAAGAAAATAGTAAACTTATCTCCTTCTCCTGAGATAACAGCATTCACTCCTTGAGCTCTATAATCTCCTCCAGAATGATTTCTATAGTCTACTTTTATGTTAGACCCATTTTGTCCATAGAACTTATAGAAGAATCCATCAAAACGACCTCTTAAAGGATCCTTATCTATTCCAAAACTGCTATGAATAAGCTCTAATGCTCCAGTTGTAAAAGATCCTTCTACTGCAGGAGGATTGGTACCTCCATAGATAGTGGCACCCGCATCAGCCATTTTCTTGATAAGGTCTTGAGAGACAACTTTAGTAACCTCACTTGAGAAAGTATTGTTGGTAATACCTCCTTTATCTCCGTTGTTGTCATCTGATTTGGAGCAGGATACTACTGCAAATAAAGCACATATCGCTGTGCAAAGCGCATAAATGTTTCTTTTCATTTTTTTATCCTTTAATTGTTTTCTCTTTCACTATTAATCTGCTAATTGCTAATCTCCATAAGGGTAATTTTGCTTTTTTATAGCCAATTTACTTTGACTTACCCAAATACGTATAGTCCCTTCGGGAACCATTCTGTTACTGGTATCTCCTGTTTTTTCTATTTTAAGAAACCCATACTGAAAATCCTTGATCCCTTGGGGAGTAATCTCTCCTGAGAGTACAGACACATCACGAGTTTTTATTTCCAAATCAGTAACATCCATATCCAAATAAGCAGTAAACTTATTACCATTGCCCGAAATAATAGTCCCTCTTCCTTTCGCCTGATCATTAGCAGTAATTGCTTCATTTATATAATCTGTTCTTACTTTGGTGCCTTTTTGCTCATAGAACTTGAAACGATAGCTATCTATCTCTTTCCCTACAGGGTAACCATCATTCTCAAGACTGGTATATATCATCTCTAAGATACCAGTGGCGAATATCCCCTCTATATTGGGAGGATTGGTTCCCTCATTAATAGTCATTCCATTAGCGTTCATCTTAGCTATATATTCCTCTGGAATAATAGCTTTGGCTTCTGCTGGAATATCAAATCGTTTAGGCTCATTACTATCTGACTTAGAACAAGAAACTAAAGCAATCAAAGCGAATACCCCTGCACAAAGTGCATAGATTACTCTTTTCATCTTCTCTATTTTTTTAAGATTATTGGGCGGCAAAGATAATAATTAATGATTAATGATTGGTGATTAATAATAAATAATTAACAAACTAGTCAATTGACTGATTGACTCATTGACTCATTGGTCAATTGACTTATCGTTTCATCAACTTCGCACTTTCCACTAAGCGAACAAACTCCTTTCGGTAGCCTTCTTCATCTCGTCCAAAAGCATTCTTAGCCAATTCCACCACTTGGTCATAGGAAGCGTCGGCTTTGTGCTCGGAGTCTCTCAGCAGCAAGCCAAATTCGGTCACTGCCGCAGCGAAGCGAAAATCATCAGACGCCTGAGCCAGTTCTTTTAGGTTAAAGATCAACGGCTCCACCACTTCTCGGCTGGCGGCGTTGGCTTCTTTAGGGTCTTTGTAGCGGATTTTCAGGAAAGCTACCTCATTGCCCTTCCCTATTTCATTGAGCTGACTATCTTGATAACGGAGGGAGGAGGTCACTTTTCCATCGGAAGGGACGATTTCATAAATAGCTGTAACGGAATGTCCTGCCCCTACTTCGCCTGCGTCCTTTTTGTCATTGGTGAAATCCTCATTGGCAAGCATACGATTTTCGTAGCCTAGGAGTTTGTATTGCTTTACATACTTAGGATTGAACTCTATTTGTAACTTCACATCCTTGGCTACAGTAAAGAGTGTACCACCGAACTCATTGACCAATACCTTCTTCGCCTCTGTAAGATTATCTATATAAGCATAGTTACCATTACCGCTATCGGCTAAGGTCTCGGCCATATCGTCTCGGTAATTGCCCATACCAAAGCCCAGTACAGAGAGATACACGCCCCTCTCACGCTGCTTTTCAACGAAAGCTTTAAGGTCATTAGGATTGTTAATACCTATATTAAAATCTCCATCGGTAGCCAGAATAATACGATTATTTCCTCCCTTGATAAAGGCCTTGTGTGCCTGCTCGTAAGCCAGTTGAATTCCTTGTTCGCCTGAGGTACCTCCACCTGCTTCAAGCTCATCCAATACATTTTCTATCTTCTCTCGCTCCCTAACCGAGGTAGGCTCCAGTGCTACCCGTGTACCACTGGCATAGGTTACGATACTCACCTTGTCCTGCTCCTTGAGCTTTTGGAGCAAGAGCTTTAGGGAAGCCTTGAGCAAGGGGAGCTTGTTGTAATCAATCATAGAACCAGAGACATCAATAAGGAACACCAGGTGAGAGGGAGGTGTCTGGGAGAGGTCTAAAGGCTTTGTCTTCAGACCAATTCGCAAAAGCTGGTGCTGGGCATTCCATGGAGCAGGTGCCTGCTCGTAACTCACTCGCAATGGAGAAGGCGTTTGTGCATCGGGTGTAGGATAGTCATAATCAAAGTAGTTAATCATCTCCTCAATACGTACAGCATCCTTAGGTGGGAAGGTGCCCTGTTGTATCATACGGCGGATATTGCTATAAGCTGCCCTATCCACATCTACCGAAAAGGTAGAGACAGGCTGGGAGGCTACCTCTACAAAGGGATTTTCCTTGAGTTCTTTAAAGGTTTCTCTACTCTCACCTGTAGGTACTTGCATATGCTCTGTATAAGGAGGATACTGATATTCTGGGCTATACATCATATCATGGTTATTACCACAGCCAAGCCATAGCAAACTGCCTAGAACTGTAAAAACAACTCTTTTTTTCATATTTGTCAATCATTATGGTTATATGGGACAAATATACAACTTTTTCTTCGTTTAACAATGTACCAATTTATCTATTTTCCAATTTGCTAATAAGGTAACTAGCTATTCGATTCTTAAGCTCTTTAACTCATTGACAAATTATCTCATTACTTCTCTAATATCTTTCCTCTTGGAGTAGGCCATAGGTTGAGCATAACCAAGTCGTAGAAGTATTTGGGGGTAAGCCTGAGCTATAGGAAGATTTTCACGCAATGTGGCGTTGATTTCAGGCACTTCACAAGGCTGATTGAGGTAAGCATGTGCGATTCCTGCCTGAGTGAGCAAGAGCAGAAAGCGTTCGAGGGTGCGACCTATTTGTATCCATGTGTGAATGTCATTCTTCTGGGTAGTTAGCAATACCATATGCGAAGAAGAACGTATTTTTTTAAGATCGGTCTTGTTTTGAGGCTTTGCCTTGAGACTGGCCTTTACGATAGGTTCAGTGACCCAGCGAGGTAAGTTAGGAGCTCCCAATACTGCATAGCTCAACCCATCATGGGTACTCTCTGCATGTTTTTTATTAAAGCGAATCCAAGAGAGGAGTTCATCTTTGAAAGCAGGGTCTCCCATCTGCATGGTATTACCTTCTAACACAGCTTGGGTGAGGGTTTTAAAAAGTGGAGTATCCTTGGCAAAGGCATAGAGTTTCACTTGCCCCTGAGTAGCAGGCACTTCTTCACTCACCCTGTCGATAAGGTTTTGTAATAGTATGGGATCAATATTTCTATCCTCATACTCAGAACGGTTTGTTTGCCGCTTCTCAATCACTGCTGCCAAAGGGTCAGCGATTACTGTATTGGATTTTTGTAGTTCTACTGTGATAACTCCTTCATCACTGAGACTCACCTTAGTCTGATAGTGCAATTCAGTGGCTTTCGTACAAAGATTTTCCAGCGCACAACCTAAACTGATAAAGAGTTCGCGGTGCTGACCATCCACTGCAGGAAGTGCCCTATCCAAATTGGGTGAGATCACAATACTATGGTCAGAGGTCTCAAACCACCATGGTTGAGAGTTATGACCCGAAGGCGCTTGAGTAGCAGCCTTAATGAGGGTCATGTAATCGGCATCTTGGGCGCGTCCCTTAAGGGCAACTAGCGCCATCATAAAAGTAAAGGATAACATTTTGAAGTTCATTTTATTTGTCTTTGTTTTTCAATGCAAAGTAACGACCAAAAAATGTAGAAAAAATGAACTTGGGTTCATAAATGCTTTTGGTAGTTTAAGAATAAAATCGTAATTTTGAAAGGAATATCGCCTCTTACTTTTGCGGCTCACAGCAAAAAATTGGATACATAAAATAATTGAAAAACAAGTAGATAGAAAATAAAAGATGAACATCATAGAACTCATTAACCTTATCAAACCACGCCCTGAACTATTTATTCACGAACATGATATATTCTGCTTATATAATTTCCTAAATGGTTGGTATTATCGCAATCAAGAAGAAGATGTAAAAGCAGATATACTCTATAATGATTTTTACTATTGGTTACGCAAGAAATATCATCTTAGAGATAGTAGAGGATGGGCGGATATACTCTTCTACAAATTCAAGACTAAAGAAAAGGCTTTAGATGCCTTCTTTGAGCTATTCGATACCTTCTACCAAGAACATATCTCCAGAGACTTTTTGGGCAAGGTAGAATGGCTTATTATCACATTAGAAGATGAAGCGTATGATGAAATAGCCCATTTACTGAAAGAAGATCTAAAATGTACTACGTCAGAAACAGCGCTTTATATGAAATTACAATCTCACTTGAATACAATCTTAGAGAAGAGAAGCAAATATCCAAGAACTCATTTCTCTCTTGTGGAAGAATTATTAGAAGAACTCAATGAAAAAATGACCCCTTAGAAAATACGCCTGCGTATTCTGCTGAGGGCTTGGGGGGTAATGCCTATATAGGAAGCAATATATTTCAGTGGAATATTCTGAATAAGCTTAGGGTCTTTCTCCAATAGGGTACGGTAGATTTCTTCGGGGGATTGTAGTAAAAATTGCGCTTCACGCTGCATTTTCTCAATAAGCAAGTGTTCTAGTATATCAGCTTTTATTTGGAGATACTCCTGTTGCTGTATCAGGTGGTTAAGGTGTTCACGCCCTATCTTATAGGCAGTAACATCCTTAAGGGCTTCAATAGAAAGCAGTGAAGGTTCTTGCTTAACAAAGGAGGTATAAGAAAGGCAGAACGATTCAGGAAACAGTATATCCACCGTAGTTTCCTTATCTGTAGTAGGATTATAATAGAAAAAGCGTACTATACCTTCGCTAAGGTAATACAAGTAGTTTTCTACCTCACCTACACGAGTGAGGAGTTCTCCCTTGGCGAAGCGTACTTCGGTAAAATATTGACTAAGAAAATCGAGATTCAAGGCTTAAAAGATAGGTGACAAATAAAGTCAAGTGGACAAATATGTAAGTAAGGTTCCGTAAGTGAGCAGCGTTTGGAAAAATATATAAAAAAGGCTGTCCAAAAGGACAGCCTTTTTTGTATATTGTTTTAATAAACCCACATATCTTGTTCGCGGTCGCGGATACGTTGTTTGATACGTTCTGCTTCTAAGAGCTGGTATAAGGCATTGTCAGGAAGGTATTTCTTGATTTCCCTATCCCCATACACGTTATCTTCCTTATAGATAACCCCTACAAAACGGCGCGCGTTGAGCAAGTGGTCAAAGGAGATACGGTTAGCTGAGTTCAACTGATTGAATACTCTAGCCTTATGCAAGATATTTCTTGCTGCAGGATACCATACCCAGAAGAGTTCTACCAAGTTTGATTGTGCATCATCAGTTCCTAAAACACTCACATCAGGAGCTACTGGAGCAATTCCAAGTAAGCGATACTTAAGTTCTCCTTGTCGTTTGTCGAAATACCATAGACCTTTGATACGATACTGTACGATATCCCTTGAGGTAAGGTCAGTACGTACAATGTATTCTGGAGGCAATGGCTGTCCTTGGTTAAGGATTTCATATCCTGCATCAAGGGTATCGGCCTTGGACAAACTGTACTTAAGGTCATCGAAAGTTCTCTTTTCTGTGAAATAGGAATCTGTATAAGTTTCAGTGAGTTTTTTCTCCTTCATCGCTCTTAGGAGAACATCGTACAAGGAGCGACGGTCTGCACCAATCTCCATAGTATCAATAGGGAATAGTAGCGGGAAGTTAGCTCTTTCTTCCAAGTCCACAAGTTCCCAAGTGGTAGTTGACCACATGATATCACGGTCATCTACATAACCATAAGGAAGTGGTACGTCATTGTCAGATTCCTGTTGAGCTGTTGTCTTCTCACCTATCTCAGTTGGAACTTTTGCATTCAAGATATTCACTTGAGCGAAAGTAGTTGAGGAAACTATCCACAAAAAAGATAGCGTCAGGATATTCTTTAGTGCTTGTTTCATAATCTTATAATTTGTTATAATACTTCGATAGATATAGGAGTAGCTGGTTTAGGAGTACCACTATATCCTGATACTGAGTAACGTATCTCTGATATTTGAATTATATCTCCCTTCTTAGCACGGTTTACAGCTGCTGCTGCTGCACCACTAGCACTTACACGGCTACCTTGTACAACCACACTAGGTTGTCCTGGTACTAAGATACGGAAAGAGTTTACTTTGGTAGTAAGGTCAAAATCAAAGTCGTTGAAAGCAACAGAAAGTTCCCCTGCCAAGATATTAGCCTTAGCCAATTTCACAGCTCCAGTAGTACGTAAGATAGCTCCTTCTGGTTTTGGAATATCTTTTATACGGAACTTCTTAGAAGAAGAGAATTTCTGTCCGTCGAATGTACCAGTTACATTGATGGTTACTTCAGCTGAACCAGCGTTAGGCTTCATGATATAGTTAGGTCCGCTCTTACGAGAAAGTCCTGGTGCAGAAGCATTAACTTGATTATCAGGCACCCCTGGCATGGAGATAGTCATAGGGTTCACTACACCACGGTATACCACGTTCATCTTATCAGCAGAGATTACCGCTTCGTTAGGACGAGGGATAGTGGTAAATGATTGAGACACATCTACTGGAATTTCCTCACCCTTTTGTTCATAGATAAGTTTTCCTTCAATCTTGTGATCACCTACGTTACCTGTATTAACTTTAAGTTTTACCTTTCCTTCTACTACTTCTACTTGTGATTCAGGGATAGGGCGACCATCAAGAGTAAGTTCTACTTTTTTAGGTTTGGTAGACTTATCTTTACGTCCAAGAACAATAGCTCCGTCAAACTCTTGGTTAGCATAGTAAGCCCCTCTAGATTGTTCAAGTAAGGTAGTATAGTGTTTCATAGAAAGCTCTTCTCCCATCTTCTCACCGAGTATAGCCTTATAGAAGTCTTGTTCTGTTTGGCGAATGTCGGATTGTAGTTGAGAGAACTTAGTAACAGCCGCTATATAAGGGAAACCTTCGTAGTTGTACTGTACCCAACCTACGCTATTTCCTTCACGGTCTTTTACTTTGTCATTCGTACCAGTGCTAAAGCGTTCTTCAATGATTGCCTTAAGAGCTTCTTCTTTGGGGTCAAGAAGGCTTACCAATTGGTTACGATAGTTTTTAATTTTGTCTAAGAACTCCTGACCTGCTGGTTTAAGTCCATCAGTTTTAAAGAATTTTTCGTCCAACATATCGGATTTGTCCATTACTTGGTAATCCTTTCTTTCTGCTTCAGTTTTACCAGCTTGAGACATTACTTCTTCTTTGAGAGTCCCTAAGTAAGAGTAATATTCGTTAGACAAATCTCTTACTTGACGAGCCTTTTTCAAAGCCTCGGCATATTCTTCAGGTTTTTCTTGTTCTTTTTTCTCTAATTCGTCAAAGACGGCGTCATTGGTAGATTGATAACGTTCGTTAGCGGCTTGTAATTTTTCGTTCATAAGCCCAAACGCACTTAGTACTTCTTTACCCATATTGAGCGCCATCATCGCGATGAAAACCAGATACATCAGGTTAATCATCCTCTGTCGTGGTGAATTTGCTGCTCCTGCCATTTCTAAATTGGTTAAATGATTAAATAATTATACTTTTTTAGATTATCGAGCTCCGCCCATTGCAGAGAGCATGCCACCATATACTGTGTTAAGAGATCTCAAATGTTCTTTGAATGAATTAACTTGTGCGTTCAATGAGTTAAGGTTATCTACCATACCTTCTTGAGCATTTACTTGAAGTTCAGTTCTTTCAAGTTGGATACGGTAAAGAGAGTTCAAGGCTTCAAGGTGTACAGCCGCTGTAGTAAGTTCTTCACCATATTTTTGAGTAGAAGCTACTGCATCAGCAGCAGGACCTATGTTACGAGCAGCTCCTTCGAAGTTACGGATACTTTTTGCCAAAGAGTTCATTAGTTCAGCATCTACGTGTGCTTCTTTAAGAAGGTTATCCAATTTCTCAGATAGAGATTCTCTAAGAACTTGTGTTTCTTGGTCATTTTGGTAATTTAGCTGAGGAGCAGCTCCACCTGCAAAATTAAGTTGTCTTGGTTCACCACCAGCTAATTCTGGGAATACACGATCCCATTGGTATCCTTCATCTACAGGTTCGAAGGCTGCAATCGCGAAGATGATAGCCTCAGTGATAAGACCTGTTGCGAGAAGTACCCCACCACCTAACTTAATAGAACCTAATGCTATTTCCCAGTGAAGGAGTTTGAAAAGGGCCCCAATAATTACCACAGAGGCTCCTAATCCGTAAACCATATTCATGATTTTTTTTGATGCTTTTGACTTTGCCATTTCTTTTCTTTTTTTTAATTATACTTCTTTTATTTATTAATTTTTAATTTTCGAAATTATTATCTTTGGTTAGTGAGGTTACCTTTCTTAGAGTTAACTCTCTGTACACCCATGAAACTTTGTACTGTACGGAAGCCTATATAGCTACGTGCAGAGTCTTGGTATTCATAATCACGAGTAGCCACTTGAGTATAGAAAGCTACGTCTTTCCAAGAACCACCTCGGATTACTTTACGTTTGTTTTGTTGATCATTTACGTTAGGGTTCATAGAGGACATATATTCATATGAGTTAGAATCATAAGACGTATTTGTCCATTCTGATACATTCCCTGCCATATTGTAGAGGTTGTACCCATTAGGGTGATATGATTTTGCTTCTACTGTATAAAGTGCATTATCGGCTGCATAGTCTCCACGTGAAGGCTTGAAGTTGGCCATGAAACAGGCTTTGCTATCCACAGTATAAGGACCTCCCCAAGGATATGTAGCAGCTTCCAAGCCACCACGTGCCGCAAACTCCCATTCAGCTTCGGTAGGAAGACGGAATGCATTCACGTCTTTTCTCTTTTTTGCTTTTTGGAAAGAGTTCTTATAAAGGGTACGCCACTCACAGAACGCTTTTGCTTGTCTCCAAGTAACTCCTACTACAGGATATTCACTATAAGCATAGTGCCAGAAGTAGTCATTGTGCATAGGCTCATTGTAAGAGTAGTTAAAGTCCTTAATCCATACAGTAGTATCAGGATATATCTTTACGATTTCCTCTTTGATAAAGTCCTTACGACCTTTTTTGTGAGAACGAGCTGCAGCTTCTATATCCATCCATTGGTATTTGAAGACAAGTTTCTCTACAGCCAAGGGACGACGTCCGTTATAAGTCTCCTCGATAGGTACGTACATGGAGTCCATCACCTCAACATAGTGCTCATCTGGGTATTTTTGCTTATCCCATATAAGTTTCACCTTTCTGTTGATTTTACGTTTTTCAGGATTGTCCTTGTCTCCGTAATTCTCATACATATACTTATCGTAAGCACTTAGCTTTTCCTGATCAGTATCCAAGAAAGCATACTTTCCGATACCTTCGCCGCCAGTGGCTTGTCCACTTTCTTCGGCCATAATAGCTAACTTACGACGTACGATAGAGTCACGCACCCAATTGACAAACTGACGATACTCTCCGTTGGTAATTTCGGTATCATCCATATAAAAAGGGCTCACGGTTACCGTCTTGGTTGTAGCGTCCTCGGTATGTGCTTTATCATAGTCAGAGCTACCCATAACGAAAGCACCACCTGGAACAAGTGTCATTCCATAGGGCTTGGGTTGCTTCCATTGTCCACCCTTTACACCTGTAAGTTCCCCTTGGTCATTACCAGCTCCACAGGAAACCATCAGATAACCTATTACAACAAGTGCTACTTTTTTTAGTTTCAATATCATAATCTACAATATTATTTCAGGGAGGCAAATGTAGTCATTTTTATTCATCTTACACTACTTTTTTTCTAAAGACTCCCCTATTTTTAAAGATTCTTTGTACGATTTTTCAGAAAGCAAAATGTTACACACTGATTAAGTGTGTGTTACATTATATCTAAGACTTTATATCTCAGAAAAAAGTTATTAACAATTCCTTTGTAAATTCTAAAATCCTTTTTTGCAAACCTTTCTGAAAAATCAACTCCTTTTAAAAATAGTGTCGTCCCTTGAAAATCATTACACATGGACTCCCCCTTTTGTTGTTTAATTCTTCACGATTTAGTTTTACAGAGTGTCTTTATTTAAATTCCAATATCACATCCTCTATATAAGTAAGATAGTCCTTTCCTTGTTCTTTAAGGAATTGTTGGAAGTACTGCTCTCCAGCCTCAACACCGCCAGCTTGTTCTACTTGCAATATCTTTTGGTACAAAGGAGCTATGTATTTTTCTATAGTCTGAGCAGGTACAGAGGTTCTTCTACCCATGTAATTAATAATCTGCCCGCTTGGGTCACGGATAATATCAAAATCGGTAATTACCCAATAATATTCACCTGATTTGGCAAGATTTTTAACAATTGCATGGAAGTTAATTCCTTTTTGGATATTATCCCAAAGGATTTTGAAGATTGTTTTAGGCATATCAGGGTGACGAATTACGTTGTGAGGCTTTCCTATTAGCTCACTTTCGTTATATCCAGCCACATCCATAAATACCTGATTTACATACTCTATAACCCCTTTTGCATCGGTTTTACTCATAATGGTCTTGGTTTTATCCCAAGCGACCTCCTTATTTACTGGTGTACTCATAAGTCTAACTGTTTATTCGGCGCAAAGATATAAAAATATTTTTAGAAACAAATAAAAAATGTTCTTTTTTTACCTTTTTTTTATAAAAACTTATCAACTGGTTCTTTATTTATACCATAATTGTATATATACACCTCTCAATTCAATCGTATTTTTATGATAATCAATCACTTAAATCATTTCAACTATAATTTATTCTTTTCTTTGAAATTTATTAACAATGCTTCCACTTCTTTGGCTTGGGGCTGCTTTCCATTGCGTTGTAACCACTTGATAGTATTCTTCAGATAACGTTCAGAAGGGGTAAAGGTATAGTGTAGTCTTTCGGAAAGTGCTCTATATCTCTCAGTTATTACTTGAGGGTTTTCCTCTATATCATTGCGGTCAATGAACATCTCGGCAAAGAGTGCTCTGAACATATCTATATTACCAATAAGCTGTATAGTACCGTGATTTTCCTTAGAATACTGAGAAATTTTCCATTGTAGATTTTTAAAAGTATTGGCTTGTAACATCGCCTTTAACTTGTCAAAGGTAGCCACATGTTCACTACGACCATTATGACGTATTTTATAGCCTGTATGGGTGATATAAAGCAAGCGGTTTTGGAAGTCTTTTTCTTTGCTTTGTTCAAGCAGCTTCATACCATAACCCGATCCCCACCATAGGCTGGGGTCATGTACGATATAGGCATTGAACAAATCCGTATGCTTTACCAAGGCGCCCACCACTGAGAGACCACTAAGGGAGTGCCCTACCGCTATACGAAAGTCCTTACAGCGATACTTACTCTCCACAAAGGGTTTTACCTCTTCCCTAACAAACTGCCAAAATCGATCGTTTTCGGTGGTAAAATCACTATCCCTTTCCACACTTTCTATTCCTACAACAATCATTTCTGGTATGTTGGGAATCCCTTGGGTGAGCTTCTCCATAAGGGTAGTGAAATAATTGAAGTTAGTTTGCGCATCGAGCAAATAGACCACTGGGTAATCCGTGGGGGTAAGGGAGCTATCATTATAGGAAGGGGGCAGGTAGAGGTCTATGGTGCGCTCCCCTCCCATAATGGTAGAAGGGAGCGTAAAACGCTCCCCTATACAAATAGCTGTCTGTGCCCAAGTGCTACACACGGATAGGAAAAATAGACAGATGATATGTTTCATATTATTCAAAACGTCCTATAGCATTGATTACAGTAGCTCCTTTCACTACTAAGCCCTTAGTAGCGGCATTGGTAGCAGGGTCTATGATATAGATAGCAGGGTCGGTACCTTGTTCGTTCACTGGGAGATATACCTTACCGCCATAGATCGCTGGGGTAATAGGATTAGTTACAATATTGGTACATTTGGCAGGTTCAGGAAGACCAGCTACCCAATTGAGTGTCTTAGCTTCTACATCCACAATCGCATAGTGATATACATCCAAAGAGCGGAGATTGGCCTTAGTAGCATCATTGAAGAACTCTACAAGAAATTTGTTATCAGTTATATGCCATACACGGCGGAAAAGGCCGTTGTTAGATACGGCAGAGATATCAAAGAAATAGCTATCATCAAAAGTTGTAGCTCCTGCCTTGATACGCAAAGCTCCTGCGGGCTTAGTGGTAGCCTTATCTGCTTTAGCTGGTGCTTTGGCAGGTGCTGGATTCTTAGCAATAGCTCCTGAGAACACATACACATCTCCATTGGCTACCTTGCCCATTTCCAAAAGGTATTGGCTCTTGAAACGACCCGCTGAGTAGCTGAGCTTATCACTCTTGTAGTAGCGCTTAAGTTTCAAATCCTTATCAAGTACTCCTACATATACCACATCGGTATTTTCCATATAGCCTGTACTGGAGCCCTGTCCTGGCTGTACATCTTTGTATTCAGAAACAAGCATACCTGTTAGGAACTCCCCATTGCCATTGTCCAAAATACCCGCGAAAGATACGATCTCAGTATTATTCATATTGTTCCCTAAGAACTTATTGGTATGAATGGTTTTGCGAGAAGCCTCCGCAAAGTCAGAAGTATTACGGAAGATAAAAGTAGCTCCATCATTTTTCCCTTCGAAAGCCTGCCCACTTACAGCTGTTACATAGTAATTATTAAAGAAGCCGAAGGTAGTAGCTCGCTCATTTACCTCAAAATCATTGATAGGACTTACTTCTCCCTTTGCATTACGCGCATAGGAAACACCTATACCTGCTCCTTTGAATTCATAAGAGAGACCTGCTGCGATATTCTTATTAAACAACCAAAAATATCCATTAGCTGGTTTTAACTGTAATTTGTTAGACTTCAAAGGTACTTCTCCTTTAGTCACATCATCAGCAAGGAGTACATAACGGGCTTTGTTTCCTGCTCCTCCTGCATCAATAAAGAAGCGATTGGCTTCTGCTTGGGGATTGGTATTATTACCCCCTCCATTATTGTTATCATCACTCTTGGAGCATGATACCAAAGTCGCTGTTCCTACTACTGTGAGGAACAACCCTTTTTTAATAGTTTGAAAATTAATATACATAATATAAATAGTTTTGAATTTTCAGTTTTGAGTGGTTAGTAGGAGCAAATTGCAATTCGCCCTAATTATAATTCGCCCTTACTAAAATCTATATGAGGCTTTGACATAAAAGGCTCTACCTGCTTTTTGCAAACTATAGTTGTCATATAGCAGTGCATCGGTAAAGTTCTTGACCTCGGCCGAGAGGGTGTACTTATTCCTTGGGGCTGTATAGGTAAGGCTTAGATCGTGGGAGAGCTGTGTGGGTACAGTGATTTTTGCTCCTTCACTCTGCCAAGAGAGGAAAAACTCATGAGTATAAGCCAAATTGTAGCCCAAGGTAAGCCCATCGTCCTGAGTGAGTAAGCTATCGAAAGTATAGGTAGCATCGGCACTACCAAAGAGGTAAGGCATGTTAGGCACTCGATCCCCATAGGTTAGCGAATTGGCTCCGTTGGTATTTTTGCGCTCGCGGTTGCGCATATCCATATAAGAGAGATTTCCCCCTACAGAAAAGGTTTTCTGATAGAAATAGCGCAGGGTGAAATCACCGCCCAAGGTGAGTACCTTGCCATGGTTCTTGCTCGTGGCTGCTCCTGTGCTGGCTACATTGCGAATGATATAGTCCTGAATATAGCGCAGGGCAAAGCCTCCTTCTGCTAAGAGGGCATGACCATTAGTTTCGGGTTGCCAAGAGAGATTCACGTTGAGATTATTGCTCTGCTCAGGGCGCAACTGGTTGGCTCCTATCTCTAAGTCACCATCTCCGAAAAGTTCTCGGTCGTTGGGCAAGCGGTAACTCTTTTCATAAGAGAGCTTAGCCAGCAGTTCCTTAGAGAACTCATAAGAAGAACCTATCCCTGCCCCCAAGGCATCGGTACGCTCAGTATGATTTTCATAAACGGACAAATAGCCGTGGCCACTCACCACTGCAGGGCCTGTTACTTTAGCTGCATAATATTTACCGAAGGCTAAGACCGTCCACTGGTCATTCGGCACATATTTGTACGAGAGGCCTGTGATATTCTTCTGGTTGATACGATCCATAAAATCAGCATCGGAAGAGAATGGCGTAAAAAGCTGGCTCTTGGTCAGTCTATAATAGTGGCTAAAAGTATGCGTAAGCTGCAAGAAGTGCTTTTCGCTTAGCCAATAATCCAAGTGTGCTGCCACGTAGGCTGTCTTGCCTTCAAAGACTGTATTCTGATACATAGCCTCCCCTTTAGTTGGCTTGATTCTGTAAGAGCCGTCCCAGCTATATATACGATTTTCTTCATCTACAACATTGGTGGTTGTTAGGTCATAACGCCCTGTAACGGAGAGACTCAGCCCTTCCAGCAAGTTTTTCTTTTCGTACTCTATCCCTGTACTATAGGTATAGGAGGTTTGGTACTTACCCCCAAAGACAATCTGCATGAGATTGGCATTCTGTATCTGTTTGTACTCTTGGTTATAGTTCAGGGAGAAAGAGAGCTTATCTGCCCAAGGCTCTTTGAAAATATTCACCTTTCCGATGATCACCTCATTGTGATAACGGTCATGGAAGCGCTTGAACCACTGCCTATCCTTGGAGTAAATCCCCTTTGTCAGGTCTAAGTAGTGGGTAAGCACCTTATAGCTATTATCGGAATAGTTCTGATAAGCATTAAGTTCTATCCCTATATTATCGGTCAGTGGTGCCCCTACATTGAGCGTGCTCTTATGGGTATTGAAAGAACCAAAGGTATAACTTAGGTTAGCATACTGAGCATTGCTGCGCCTAGTAACGATATTCACCGCCCCTCCCAAGGCATCAGAACCAAAGGTAACAGGCACAACCCCTTTATAGATCTCAATACGGTCAATCAGTTCTGTAGGGATATTACCTATTTGAAAAGAAGAAGCCCTACTGATAGGCACCCCATCTACAAAAGTACGTACATGCTGACCTGTAAAACCATTGAGGTTAATTTGGCTCTCAGCTCCCACACCACCCATTTCGCGTACCTTTACCCCAGAGGCTTTGGCGAGCATATCGGCGGCATTGCTATTGAGGTGTGTGAGCTTGGTGGCATCTATAGCAGCTACATTATAGACACTCTTCTCTACCTGCTTGATGGGGGTGATAGCCTCCACCGTAATGCCTATAAGAGCGGTAATCTCTTCCTCCATAGCCACATTGAGCTCCACCACAGGTTGTGCCACGATGAGGGTTTGCTCTTGTGTCTTATACCCCATGGACTCTATAGAGAACGTATAAGGCGCTTTTCTATAAGGTACTGACAGAGAAAAACTCCCTTGTCCATCGGCCACTGCATACTTTTTAAGCTCCTTAAGTTGCACCACTGCCCCCACTACAGGCTCTTTGCCTGCGGTGATACGCCCCTTTACGGTAGCTACTTGCTGGGCATAAAGCACCCCTACACAGAGATAAAACACACAAAACCAAAAACTTCTGAAAGAGAAATACATCATATAGCTTATATCCTATTTCTAAACGGGGGCAAAGATACTAATTTATTTGGAATAATTCTAAAATAATTCATTAATTAGCAGATTTGTCACAGACAAATTAAAAATCCTCATGAGTTGTCATGTCTCATGGGGATTTTTAGTTATTGTCTATTGTGCTACGTCCTAAACTGTTAATTGGCATATCATCTCCACAAAAGCAGGATCTCGGTGAGAGAAGAAGAGTGTTTGCGTAGCAAATCGATATAATCAGTTTGTAGTTTGCACCAGTCGGCTTTGGAAGTAGGGCATCCCCATATTTTTGACCATATACCAGTAGCAAAAATATCGTCGCGGTTGAAATCGTCTTCCCAAACTAATTCCCATTCCTCTTTTTCTTTGGAAGAGGTGTCCTCTTCTTTTTGTTCTTGAGAGCAACCTACAATGATGCTCCAAATGCATAAAATAATAAAAGTTTTTCTCATAATATTGTATTGTTTTTAAGTTATTCTAAATGCAAAGGTAGTGATAATTTGATAATTAGCGAATTTTCATATTAGGCAATTATGTATTACCTTTGCGGCATTAAAATATTAATAATATAATTATGAGAAAAGTACTTTTAATGGGAGTGTTAGCTTCCTTTATGTTAGCGGGTTGTGGTACAGCTAAATCACCAGAGATGAAACGCTTGGAAAAACAACAACAAGCCTTGAAACTCAATACCGAGCTCAACGAATTGCAAATGAAACTCACTCAAGAGCAAACCAATAATCAGTCGTTGCAAACTGAGGCTACGCAAGCTAATGAAGAAGCTACCAATCGTACGGATGCTTTTAGTGATGCGAGTTCGGCTTCGGCAAGTGCTAAAAAAGCGAACAAAGCTGAAAAGGCTTTGCGCAAAGCTAGTAAAGCTAATAAGCAATTAGCAAAAAGTAATCGCCGTATTGAGAAATTGCAAAAAGACATCACTAAATTGCAAGAAAAGATAACTAAACTAAATGCTGAAGTAGAATTTAGCAAATAGATGCAAGTTAGATGTTTTATTAAAAAATCCTTGTATGGTATTACCACACAAGGATTTTTATTTATTGCTTGTCGTGCTACGACCTAATTACCATATTGTAGTATCATCTCTACAAAAGCAGGATCTCGGTGAGAAAAGAAGAGTGTTTGCTGGGTGTCAAGAGCGGCTATTTGGCTCATATCTTCCGCTGAGAGTTGGAAGTCAAATACATTAAGGTTTTGTTCCATACGCTCTTTGCGCACCGACTTAGGAATGCAGATAATATCGCGTTGCAAGAGATAGCGCAAAGCTACTTGGGCAGCGCTTTTGTGATACTTTTCACCAATAGCATTGAGCGTAGGATTGGCAAAGAAATCATTTTTACCCTCTGCAAAAGGTCCCCACGACATTAGCTTGGTGTCGTATTTTGTCATTAGCTCTTGGAGGTCTTGCTGTTGGTAGAATACGTGTGTTTCCATTTGGTTTACAGCAGGCTTTATCTCACAGTGGTAGGCCAAATCAAGGTATCTATCCGCATAGAAGTTGCTCACCCCAATAGCGCGCACTTTGCCCTCTTTGTAGGCTTCTTCCATAGCGCGATAAGAGCCGTAATAATCGCCAAAAGGTTGGTGAATGAGCAAGAGGTCTATATAATCAGTTTGTAGTTTGCGCAAAGAGGTTTCGATAGAGGCTTTTGCCTTTTCATAGCCTGCATTGCTTACCCACACTTTGGTAACGATAAAGAACTCTTTGCGGTCGATACCACTTTTTTTAATAGCATTGCCTACGCCCTCTTCATTGCGATAGATTTGGGCAGTATCAATCATTCGGTAGCCTACCGAAATAGCATCGCTTACGCAACGCTCACATTCTTTAGGGTCTACTTGGTATACACCATAACCCAATAGGGGCATTTGTACCCCGTTGTTTAATTGGATGTTTTGCATAACTTGAGTTTTAAGTTCTGATTCTGCAAAGGTACGATGATTCTGTCAAATAATTGTCATACAAACATTGGTAGTTTTTTATGAGTTTTTCTGTACCTTTTGGACTTCTCATCTACCGCCTATTTCTCTCGTTTTGTACAGCAGCACTTAGGGGTAAGTCCGAGTGCATCTTATCAGTAATAACATAAAATCCCCATACAGTATTTACTACACGGGGATTTTTATGTATTTATTTGCTTATTTTTTCAGCCCAATCGAAAAGTTCTTCAAGGTCATAGTCGCCACTATGGGGTTTATCCCAAGGGAGAGCATAATCTACAAAGTAGTGATTATTTTGGAGCACTGTAGCAAGAATTAGGGATATAGCAGCAGAGGTATCGCTGTCCTTAGCACCGTGGCGTATACGCCAATATTTGGGCAAATGAGCATTCTTTTTACCTATGAAACTCATTGGGTTCATTAGTTTTACTATATTGGCATCTGCCATTTGGCTTTCTACAGTACTGTTTTTTAAGGCATAAGGGGTAAAATGCTTTTTGTCTGTATTGCTATCACCAAAAAGTTGGTTCTCTCCTGTACTGAGGTCAAGCCCATCAAAAGCTGGGGGAGTCTTGTGTCGCTCCATATAAGTGATATAGCCTTCCCAGTCTATGGCAGTAACTTTCCCGTTTTTGAGTGTAAGGAAAGAATATTTACTAAGGTCTGTCCCTTCCCCTTGAGCTTTTTCGGCAGCGGCTATGATAGTTTGTTTTAGCAGTTCTTTAAAACTTCCTTCGCCTTTGGTATTTAGGGTAAGTCGTTTACCCTTTTTGTCTTTTAGTTGTAAGCTATTGAGGTAAGCAGAAAAATCCTTTTTGAGATCAGCAGAAACTTTTGTCTGTTCAGGGGTAAAAGTACCTGTTTTATAAGTGCGCTGTACGTTGTAATCAAGCATAGAAATCTCCATCGTTTTGTACTGACTCAGGTTGCCAAACTGCCATTCGTAGGCTTTGTCAGCGTTCTCTAAGTTGGTGATAGGACAATAAGCTGATACGGCGAAAATAGCATCGGTAGCAGGGGCAGCACCTAATTCCTTTAAGTAAGGCTCATAAGCCGCTTGGTCACCAGAAGCTCCTAAGAGAGCAGAGGAGGCACCCCCAGCACTCGTACCATTGGAAATGATTTTATTAGCATCACCTGGCATTTCTTTATCGTTGTATTTGAGGTAGCGTACTGCCGCTTTTAGATCTACAATCACAGCAGGAGCTTTACCAGTAGCTGAAGTACGTCCGCGTGCACCTGGTGAGACTACTACAAAACCTTTGCTAAGTGCCATAATGAGGGAGTTGTTCATATCCTTGAACTTACCTCCAGTAAGTGAAAGAGGCTTGGCAGGCATATAGCCTCCTATTCCATTGGGAAGGAAGATAGGGGCTGTTTGGGCGTTAAAGCCGTTGATAGTCCCTCCATTGAAGTAGGCCTCAGGAATATAGATATTTAGCTGTTGGTACTGCTCTTCTACAGGATTGGTTACATATACAATTCCCTCATAAGCACGTACAGTAAGGGTTTGGTCACCTTGTGTTACTTGCTCTGTGGTGTATTTAGTAGCATCGAAACGGAGAGGTGATTTTTGCAATTCTTTTAAGATGGCTTCCCCCACGCTCTTAGCCGATTGCGGGTTCTGACCGGTAATTACACGATTATCTACACTCACTTTGTCTTGCCATATGCCCGCTTTATCAATAATAGCGCCGTGTTCTTTGAGTTTGTCTTCCAATGAATAAGGCACTACTTTGGTGAGTTTTACGGCTTCTTCTTCCTCATTCGTAAAAGGGCTCAAAGTTTTGCCACTCACTAAATATTTACCATTAGAGAGTTTAACATTCACTAAGCCCGATGGTCCGTGACATACTGCAGCTACTACACCTCCTTTTTCGTAAATCTGTTGCGCTATCTTGGCAAGGGCTTCACTGCTAGCAAAATCCCACATGGTACCATGCCCACCCGCATAAAAGATAGCAGCATAGTCCTTAGCTTTTACCTCAGAGGGGGCGAGGGTGTTTGCCAACTTTTTTTGGTAGTCGGCACTTTCCCAATATTTCTTATTGATAGGGTCGTCTAACTTCACCCCATAAGCAGTTGTTGAACCACCCTTCGGACTTACAAAATCTACCTTATAGCCAGCCTCTGTCAGTACTTCTAAGGGGTGTGTTACTTCTGATAGGAAATAGCCCGTAGTTTCTCCTGTATTCCCTAGCTGGGTATGGTTTGTTACTACGAAGAGTATTTTCTTATTTTGTGCTAACCCCATAAAACCAGTGATAAGGGTAAGCAATATTGCTATTTTTTTCATTGCTTTTTCTTTTTAAATTCGGAGGCAAAGATACGAATAATATATGTATGACACTATCAGGCATATCATTTTCGGGGGGTATGAAGTAAAATACAAACAACTCAAGTTTCACGAGACACACCTAAACATGTGATTATCAATCTCTTAAGTATAGACAAACTCCTCATCAGTGAGAGAGACGAGCTCTTCAAAGTACTGTCGCAAAGGGCGCATATTTTTCTTATTAAATGATAACACAAAAAAAGTAGTAATAATCTTGTTATTAGCCGGTTACTTCACTGCCTCAATCATATTATCTACTTGTAGTTTTTCGAGGATATTTTGTCGGTGGCGGTTTACGGTATGTATGCTGATATTCAATTTTTCGGATATTTCTTTACTGAACATCCCCTCTTTGGCAAGGGCGAGTACCTCTCTTTCTCGTGGAGTGAGCAAGGTATCGGCGGCACTTTCGATAGCAAAAGGTACGATCTCATCGGTAAGACAGTTTTTTATCTGAAAACGCACTGATGTATTGGCTGATTGCTCTGGAGCGATGTCTATGATACCCATTGCCAAAAAATTATCCTCTTTGAATGCCAATATACGCATTTGGTAAATCATTCGTACATATTTTCCTCTTTCTAATATTCTCAACTCATAGATGTATTTGTAAGCCAATTTTTCTTCCTCGGGGAGTGTGTTTAGGAACTCCCATACTTTTTTATCAATTCTTCTTACCACCTCCCAATCATCAGGATGTACCAATTTCTCAATATCAATTTCTTGAGACGCTTCTATATATTCGGTTACATAATAGTAATGCCCAAACCTATCCGATAGGAAAACAGCAAAACTACCTGCTTGTTCCAATATTTTTATATAGGGAAGATATTGCTGTGCTATTTCGTCTATACTTTTGTCCATTGTCAGCTTCAAAATGGTTATTATTCAGTATTGCAGAGGTGCCGCCACCATTGTAATTTTGCCCCAAAGATAATCAAAAATTTTTAAAACATGAAGCATCAAGCACGAACCATTAGAAATTTATGTATTTTTATTCTCGTAGCCC
>NZ_CALHGG010000020.1 GCF_938029845.1 uncultured Capnocytophaga sp. | reverse complement strand
GAAATGACTACTAAGGAAGTCAGTAAGGTAATAGGAGCGTTAGAAAAAATAATTGAAAAACGATATGAAAAGAAGAAGCGACAAAAGACAAGTGACCAGTAACAAATGTCCCCACAAGCACCAAGTGTTGCGCACAATAGGAGGGCATTGTACCGTAGAGATGACTGCTGTTTTTTGCCAAGATTGTGGGAAAAAACTCACTAAAAAAAAGTAGAAACCTAATGAGATTAAGAGTGTGGTATGGGCTTCGTAAGCTCACAAAAAAAGCCGTAAAAAAGCCCGCTATTGTTATTGTCTATGAGAACTCTTGGTATTGGAAAAACGAGGTTAGAATAAATCAAGCTATGAAAGTAATATATACTCGTTACCAAACAGAACAAGAGGCTTCCGATGCTCCTAATAGCAGATATACTTACATCTATTATGAGTTGTTTTTAGAAGATAGACTCTTTAAAAAATCTCCAGAACTCGCTATACAGTACAACAGCTATTCGGACAGAAAGCAGGTCAGTGAAGAGGAAAGAGAGCTTATCGCAAGTAAAATAAGAGCAGATATATACAAGTTCTACAATATTCAAGAGCCCGATAGCATACCAATCAATAGCTGGCAATTAATCATTAACCATTAATCATTAAAAAATGACCTATATAGTAACCATACGCAGTTGTGCAGTAGTCGTGAAACTGACCTATAAAGGTGGCAAATTCTCTAAGTTAGAGGTAAAAAAAGGCACTTTGGAGGGCGAGTACCTCAAACAAATAGGCCTGCTTATTCCGCCATTAGAAAGTCTTATAGATGAGTGGCAAGGCAGTTGGGGAGATAGGGTAACCTACCGAGAGGAAGAGGCGAACCCTCCGAGCTTATATGCTTTGTTCTTAGACGAATGGTTTGCTTTCTATAACAGATTATTTGGATTTGCTCCCAAATTCACTGGAGTAGACGGAAAAGCCCTCAAGCAAATCATCACCTACCTTACGAATAATTCAGCTGATGAAACAGAGGCCTTATCCACTTGGCAGTACCTGCTACAGAACTGGCAAAAGTTAGACGAATTCCACCAAAGGAATACAGACTTAAAGTATATAAATTCACAACTTAATAAGATTCTGCAAAATGCAAAACGAGGTAATAGTAAGGCAAAATCAAGCGTTAGCAACGATTTCAAACGAAGAGTTTTTGAGGGTTTATTCGCCGAATAACTGCCTTATGCACAGTGTAACAATCAAGGGGGTAAGTGATGCCCTAAGCCGTAATACTGTAAGTTTGGTAGAGATTAAAAAGGGTAAGGGACAAGCATTTTTAAGAAGCTACATCGCCCTATGGCTTATTGAGCTTAACGAGCTGCTAAATCTAAAAAATCCCCTCTCCGAAGCGCAAATAACCTTATGTACGGAACAAATCATCACGGACTACCATTTTTTGAAGATATCGGAGCTGTCGCTTATCTTCAAGCGAATTGTATCGGGGGAGTTTGGCGAGCTATATGAGCGTATCAGTATGCCTAAACTGATGAGTATTTTCCGAAAGTATGAACAGGAACGTACCGAGGTAGTAACCAGTGAAAGCCAACAAGCCCATGAGAGCTTCCGTTATCAAGAAAACCGAACCGAAAGCTATGATGATGAGATTACTCGCTGGTATAAGAAGATAAGAAAGTTTTGATTTGTGTCATTTTTATATTTTGATGAACACCCGCTAAAATCCAATTTGGAAATAAGTGGGTGTTTTTTTAATTTTGCACAGGAAAAACATTATTATGAAGACCTATACAATACAGCGAAAAGAACGACTAAAACAGCGTAATGAGTGCGTGCGAAAACTCTTTGAGAGCCTTAGTGGTCGTCACCCCCAATGGAGAGCGGAAGCTATTATAGCAGAAGTAGCTGCGCAGATGTATCTTTCCCCTCGTACAGTGGAGGCGATAGTCTTCTATGAAGGTATCTATGCAGAAAAATAATTGAAAAAGTTTTGGTAGTTAAAAAAATAGTTGTACTTTTGCAATGTCGATTCTGCGGATTCGGCGATACCAACGCCTATGTTAAGATTTATCTTTTCATAGGCGTTCGGGTTTATTGTAAGAACTCTATCTTTTCTAACTCTCCACCTCCTTTTAATATCCATACTTCACTTATCTGTTTTCCCTCTTTAATGCTAAATTTAATAAGTTTTTTAAGGTGTCCAATAGTATAAAGTTGCTCATCATAGTCTACCACAATACAATCAGACTGTTTTAACCCTCTTTTTATCATATTTGACACACTCTTTGTCGAATTGTTATGTCCTTCGTGCTCATAGAACTTATTTCCTACTTTAAAGTCGGGACATTTGCCCCAATAAGGGGTTCCCTGCAAATCGGCATAAAGTTGCTGATAAAGCTCATTCTTCAATGGTGAGTTAAACCTTGGTAGTATGATTGTTTCTTTGCCTTGCTTAGCGAAAAAGTCGCAACAGTTATATACACGTTCATAGTCTGACCCCTCCGTATTTACAAGGTTAGAAATAATAATCTTTCCTCCATTAGGGTATTCTTTTATCACCTTTTCAATATAGTGTTCTCCGAGCTTTTCCAATCGTTTTTCTACCTGCTTTCCTACTTCCTTAACGACTTTTTCGCTCATTCCTTTGGCGTATGGTATCACGGGAAATATCTCACCCGAAAGCGCAGGGTTATTAGCAAAGGCTTCTTTTATGGGTACCTCTTCTGTACGTACTCCTTCTGTTACTGGGTCAGCAGTAGGCTCTACATAGCAACGACAGCCCCAATCATTAGGAGGTAGGTGTGTTTGCCAAAAAGAATGCTCCACAGGTAGCGTAAGCCCATCCCAGGCACGGTGTGTTTCACGAGTTCGCTCATCGTGTACCGCGTGATAAGTAAGGTTAGGGTATATGCGCTTATTGGCTATATACTCCTCGTACTTTTGTGCTGATAAGGCATTGGCTACTGTTTGGTTGTACTCGGTTTGTAGCCAACGCTTGTTGTAGAGCGTGTCGAGCTTTTCAGCTTCCTTTTTAAATTCATTCCAAGGGAGTACACGCCCGTCTTTGGTAAGGGCCTGCTCTATCTGCTGCTTGAAGCTCGTTTCTTTGAAAGCTGAGAAGGTAGCTATATTGTGCTTGAGGCTACTAACCAAATCGGGGTTTGTTTGTTCTATGTTGGGGCTATAGCCTACTTCTACCGCTTTAGAGAGGTGCTTATAATAATACCTCCATAGCTTTTCCGATAGGGGTTCGCTAACACCTCTTTCTTGGAAAACCATACGAATATACTCCTCAATAAGCCTACTCAAGTCGTTGTCTTCCTTGCTGAGCTTTATAGGCTCATGCTCGGGGCAACAATGGGTGTGATAGTGTAACTTGAGTAGGCTTAGGCTTTTTTTGACTCGCCCTCACTACTTCCTCCAAAGGTAGAGGTAGGCATACTTTCTATTTCCACCCCATAAGTACGCTCTATATAGTCTTGGGTAAGGATATAGCCACGCCCTAAGAGTACCCCGTCTATAGTGATTTGCTTGTTAGGGTCTGTGGTTTTTTCTACGGCTATTTTGGCATTGTCGGGTATAGAGTAGCCAATGACACGCATAGCGGGCAAAAGTTGGTTATTGAGGAAAGCCAACATCTTCTTTTCGTCGGCATAGACAACCTCCTCCAAAGTGTTCTCGTGTACCGTTCCTTGTGCCTTGCTACTGCCGTTTTCGGTAGTCATTGTCTGGTGAAGTACGAGTTTGGAGAGTTCTTTATCCAACGCTTCAATCTTGCGGTAAAACACTTGGAAAGCATCGGCTTTGCTATTCTCCTTAATATCTACTTCTGTACCAATAGGAAAAACGCCATACGAAGCTGAACCCATTTCCTCCAACCACTGGGCAACTTCCTCTTTTACACTATCACTTTGTGAGGCGATTTTAGCTATACGTATAGGGATACCAAACAGCTCCTCGAACTCGTCCCAACTGCCCCATGAATGGCGCTTGAGGATAGCATAAGGAGTCGCTTTTTCGAGTAACCCCGAATGCTTGTAGAATCGTGCTACTAATACTACTTCTTGTACATCGCGTAGGTCTATGCCAGTGGTTGCATCGTAGTCTTTGAGCAGTACGTGCTTTTCGGGAATTACCAAGCCTCTATCAATAAGCTCTACCGCTTTGATTTCACCCTTGGTTACCTCTTTGAGCCATATAGGTGAATGCCCATGATAGATGCTTTGATGAGCGAACTCGATCACGTCCTCAAACCATTGTTTATCCTTGATATACTCGGTTAGGGTATCGTCCTTAATTTCATCGACAGCGATAATGTAGTCCTTATTGGTAGTTCGTAGGGTACGGTTTTCAGTGATACCAGTAAGGTGTCCGTCGAGGAGTACATCTTGGTATACCTCCTCCAATGGGTAAGTACGTGGGTAGTCCACACTATAGCGGGCATAACGTGCCGAGTGCCAATGGTTGAGTTCGGTACGCCATAGCCTGCGTTGTCTTTTGATGATATCCACCATCAGATTGGTTACCTGCTGAATGTTTTGAGCCGTATTTTTGCCCAAATGTACCTTCTTATTAAGTACATTGCCACTAAGGGTAACACTCTTTTCTATACGTTGTTTATGGGGTTGCTTTGCCATTATTTTAATTGATTGAATAAACGGTCTATTTCCTTTTTGACATTGTTGAATAAGGTTTTGGAGTCGCCTATAAATTGGCGCTTAGGCATACCTTTTAAGCCCTCGTTGTGTCTTAAGGCATACTCCTTATGAGTGTAGAAGGTAACCTGCATTTTCTCTACACGTGCCATAAATGAGTGTCGTAACTTGTTGCCTCCAGAGTTGTATCCTGTAAGGATAGCTCGCCCCTGGTTACGCTTGCCAAAGGGGGTAAGGGTGCCCTTTTTGCCTACCCTATCCGAGCGGTAACGAGTAAGGTCTCGTCCTCGTGTATCGGTAGTTTTGCGAGGTTGCCACTTCTGTAAGCCCTCATCATTAAACCCCTCATCTTGGAAGTTCTTTTGAATAAACTTGAGTCCTTCTGTTTTAAGTACAATAGGGATATCCTCTTTCACTAATCGTGCGAGGACTTCGAGGTTTCGGCGGAGTTCTGTAAAGTTGTTGTTAGCCATAATCACCAGTGGTTTTTATAGGTTTTTCGCCCTCCGAGCTTCATAAAAGGGGTGGGTGTATCGGGGGTGCCGTCGCCATCGGTGTCTTTGAGGCGCTTGGGTAGGGAGACTTCTATTTCTCCTTTGGCTATTTTTTCAAGCCATAACATAGCCTCGTCATACCTAAGCTTTGCCACTTGGTTGAGGGTTTTAGTTCGTCTTATATAGATTTCATGGATAACAATATCCTTGAGGTACTTCAGTAGTATCTTGCTGCGCTCATCTCCCTCTTTGGCAAAGATAGCTTCGGTATCGTAATACTTGTACAAGTAAGAAGCTATTAGGTCTATGCTTTCGGCAATGATTTCTGTTACTATCTGCTCGTCGCCTTGGGTGATAAGGTCTATTACCTCTTTGGTGGCTACGGTTTTGAGTTCTTCTTTGGTTAAATACACGTTACTAATGATTA
>NZ_CALHGG010000019.1 GCF_938029845.1 uncultured Capnocytophaga sp. | reverse complement strand
ACATGCGCTGCTGCATAGGCTTCTATAGAAGCCTATGCAGCAGCGCATGTTTGCGTGGAGCTAATTGTAAATCTCCTGCAAACCAGTTGTTTAAAAAATGAAGATTTTTTTAAGTTTGCGTATATCATTGTTTTTTCGTAATATAGCGCAATAAATTTAATATTTAATTTATGTTTCAACAAATTTTGAATCAGTTGGCTGTAAGAGAACGCCAAATCACGCTGGATGGATCCGCCGTGGTTAAAGAATCTTTAGAAATGGTACAGTTCCTAAAAGACCTTTTAAGGAAGGTCAAGGAAGAGGTACTGCAACAAGGTTTTACGGACCAAGCAGAAGAGATACATTTCTTCCGTGAGGTACAACCTCAAATGGTTAGCAGACTCATTTTCTATAATGAGATCTACCAGATAGAAAGTAAAGCAACTTTACTCTCTACTGAGGCAGCTAAAAAGTTTCTAAAAGACAAAGAAGCCCAATGGTTTAAAGAATCAGAGACTTTAGAAGCAACCGATTTCTTTAGCTACATTGCTTTAGGAAGAACTAATCGCGATGTAGAGTATTTTACTCGCAATTACGACTACCTTCCTCAAAGCAATGAGGGGTATTTGTTTTCTTTTGATGGAGCCTTTTCTACTTGTCGTAGCTTTGAAGTTGCTAGGATAGGGGCTGCCAAGAAACTCTCCGATTATCTTTTTTTTTCGCACTCGTGAGGAAGAAGATATGCCTTTAGAAATTCTAAATCTCTTAGAATGGACAGGGCAAAAGACCGAGCTCATAGAGCTAATCTATGGTTTGTATGCTACCAATCGCATTTCATCAGGAAAAGTTTCTATCAAGAAGCTAACTGCGGTATTTGAAAAGCTCTTCAAGGTAGAATTGGGAGATCTGTATCACACTTTTCATCGTATGAAAGGACGCTCAAAGAACCTTACACCTTTCCTCGATGCTTTAAAAGCGGCTTTACTAGATCATATAAACAACTCCGACCAAAAGTAGTTTTGCTAACTTCAAATAAAAACGTTTAAACATTGTTTAATCAGTTTTTTAGGGAAATAGATAGTTTCCCTTTTTTAGGGAGAAGGATTTATAATCAAATATTATATTCATTATTTTCAATTATATTTATTATTTTCAATTTAACTCTTCTATAGAAACTCCCTAAACACACTTTTACCTCCATTTCTGAAAAAAAGCCCATTATAGCCCATTGGCATTTTTTAGACATTTCTTCCTATAAAAGTAGTTTATACTCCAAAAATACGTTACAATTATCTTGTAATACACTCATAACCAATAAAATAAATAAAAATCACTTCAACTGCGTTAAAATGCACATTTCAATAGGTAGTACTTGGCTGTTTATGTTTGGTATTTGTCAGAACTTTGCCGCCGAGAATTTAACCCTATACGCAATGAATTTAATCACCATTGAAGAATCTGCTTGGAAAGCCCTTATGGAGCAACTCCAAAGCATTGAAAACCGACTCAAACAAGAGCCTATTGAGTGGGATAGTTTGTGGCTCAACCAAAAAGAAATCTGTCAATATCTCCACCTAAGTGAGAAAACCCTATGGCGAATGCGCAAACGCAATGAAATCACCTACTCCAAAATCTATGGACAGTATTTCTATACCTTGGGAAGCATTCGCAAACTCCTTATCAGTCAATCGGTAGAAAACACTGAAAGCTACCTGCAATCCCTCTCTCAAAAAGCCAAAGGTTATGTTGAAAAAGCAAGATATTTTAAGTAGAACCGAAGGAGGACTACAGGTCTTCCAGCACTATCTACAAGGCAACTGGCGGGTAGGTAAAAACTTTAAAAACCCTTTCTATGACGATAAAAATGCTTCCTGCAATATCTATAAGGACAAACAAGGCATTTATAAGATGAAAGATTTTGGCAACGATACTTTCAGGGGTGACTGTTTTTTCTTAGTAGGTTACCTCTATCAATTGGATTGCCAAAATGCCTCTGACTTTATTGAAATCCTAAAAATTATCAATCGAGATTTACATCTGGGTTTAGAGGAATCCACCTCTATAATTACACAAAAACCTCAAATACCTCCCACTATCACCATAGAAAGCACTCAAGTAGAAACTAAAAAATCTATCTCTTACCAATTCACCCAAAAACCTTTTACCCAAGAAGAATTAGCCTATTGGCAGAAATACGGCATCACCCAAGAAATCCTAAACAAATACAACGTGATCTCTCTGCAAAGCTATTCAAGCACCAATAAAGACGGCAAACCTTACACTATCACCTCCACCTATAATGAGTGGATGTTTGCTTACCTTTTTAAAAAGCATTTAAAGGTCTATCGTCCCTTTTCTAAACTGCGCTTTCTCTATGGAGGTAATCCCGAAAACTATTGTTTTGGTGAGTCTCAGCTACCACTACAAGGCGATATTCTTTTTATCACCGCAGGTGAAAAAGATGTAATGAGCTTAGCCAGCAGGGGCTTTTCGGCTATCTGTTTCAATAGTGAAACAGCCCACATTCCTTTACAAAAACTCCAAAAGCTAAAAATGCGATTCCGACATTTAGTCCTTTTGTTCGATAGCGACGAAACAGGTAAAAGAGCCTCTTTAGAGCAACAAGCCCAATTAGCACCTTTAGAAGTATTCCGTTTGGTTTTACCTCTTTCAGGTACTAAAAAGGATAAAGATATATCCGATTATTTTGCACAAGGTAAAATGGGTAGAGACCTATTGCAACTCTTTTATCAGACCCTTAGCAAACACTATGAAGAAAGCTTATCGCTACTTAAAAACTGCGAAATTCAGTGGGATAAACCTCCCCAAAAACAAGAAACAATCATCTCCATTGGCAGAACTCCTGTAGGAGTACAGAGTAGTTTATTGGGTATTACAGGAGGCGAAGGTACAGGCAAAAGTCATTATGTAAGTGCCCTCATTGCAGGTTGTCTTAACAGTAAGAACCTTCCTATTGACACATTGGGCACAACGCTACTGCCTTGCCCCAAAGATAAAGTGGTGCTATTTTTCGATACAGAACAGTCTCAAGACCAGCTCTATCAAAACATTAGCAAACTGCTTAAAAGAGCTAAACTAACCTCTCTTCCTGATTTGCTACACGCCTTTTGCCTCACCCAACTCCCTCGCAGAGAGCGATTAAAGGTCATTCGTGAGGGCTTGGAGAGTTTTTACTACCAATGTGCAGGAGTGCATTTGGTGGTCATCGATGGTATAGCCGACCTTATTGGAGCTGTGAATAACGAGCAAGAAAGCGTGGAACTCATAGAAGAGCTTTACCTTTTGGCAGGTAACTACAAAACCTGTATTGTATGCGTGTTGCACCTCACCCCCAGCGGACTTAAACTCCGTGGTCATTTAGGCTCTGAACTACAACGCAAAGCAACGGCAGTGCTTTCTATCGAAAGGGAGAAGAACAGTCCTATCTCAGCGGTCAAACCGATGAAAATACGCAATGGCAGTCTTAGCGATACCCCACAAATACTTTTTAGATGGAACAATGAGCTGGGAATGCATAGTTATGTAGGCAATCAGAAAAACGAAGACCAAAAACCCAATAAAGCCAGTACCTTAGCCTCGTTAGTTTCTCCTCTTTTTAAAGAGCGAACTTTGTGGACTGTTCAAGAGCTGAACATAGAAATTCAAAAAAGGACTGATGTAAAGGAACGCACCGCAAAAGGTTATATCCGTACCTTAAAGGAAATGGGCATTTTAGTCCCTCAAGAGGGAAATGACCAACTCTTAGGAATGGGCAGTGTGCTAAAAGAACTTTTGGAGGATAACAAGAACTCACAAGGATAAGAAGAACTTTTAGATATTCTAAGATTAAGACCTAACAATCGAAGTATTAAACAAATATAAATATAAAAAATGGAAATCGACAGAATAGAATTTATAGCGTGGATGGAACGCATTATGGATCGTTTTGATTTGCTTAAAGAGCAAATAGACAAAGCTGAAAAACGCAAAAACAGCTTGGATGGTGAGGAACTCTTGGATAATCAAGACTTGATGCTCACCTTTAAAATCTCTGCACGTTCCCTGCAGAGGTATCGCTCCAATGGCAAACTGCCTTATTATACCATATCAGGCAAAATATACTACAAGCTCTCAGATGTACATCAATTTATCCGAGAACATTTCAGTGTGCCAGTAACAGCCTTAAAAGCCAAAAACGGAAATACTATGCCTAAAAAGGACAGCCTCTCTTAGACGTCTTACAAAGGGAGTAATTTTACCCCCAAATTAAAAAAGATGTTTAAATAATGGCAGAAAATCAACACGCCGATACGGCAAATTACGACAATCAAATCCCAGTGGATGAACAACTATCTGATATCCTACTGGTATTTGACAAAGAAGAAAAACAGCTCAAGGCTGTAAAAGGAATTGATGAGAAAGGAGAGTTAAAAACGGCTCCTGCTGACAGCAAATCCTTAGATGACTTTATGAAAGTAGACAAGCAAGGTAATATGCTATCTAATTTCTTTAGCAACTTTATGCGTCAAGTCCAGAACCCTTCTCGTTTTTCTTTCTTTAAAATACCGATAGAAAAATCGGTAAATACGATAGAAAAACTCCAAAACCATTTGGCAAAGCTCACTGAAAAGGGTAAGGAATACCTCAAGAAGTACGAAGTATCTCCTGAGCAGTATATCAAACAAGAGCAAAAAGCAGCTACTCTAAAACAAGAAGGAGAGACTGCTGTGGCTCAGACCCCTCCTGAAGCTCCTGCTCAAGCACAAGTACAAGAAGCTCCTGCTCAAGCACAAGTACAAGAAGCTCCTGCTCAAGCGCAAGCACAAGAAGCTCCTGCTCAGGCACAAGCACAAGAAGCTTCTGCTCAGGCACAATCTCAAAATACTCCTGCCCAAGAGGAACTCAAGTACAACCCTGATGCTATTGATTGGGAAACGCTACAAAACTTAGGGGTGAGTCGAGAGTCTTTAGAGAAGAGGAACCTATTAGAGCCCCTCTTGAAAGGTTATAAAACCAATGAACTAGTGCCTATTAGTTTCAATTTAGGCTCTACAGTAACCCGTTTTGATGCTCGTTTGTCCCTAAGGGAAGTTGATGGAAAAGTTGCAGTAGCCATTCACGGGATGCGCAAGGAACCACAATTGGATTATCCTTTCTTTGGTCACGAGTTTTCAGAAGAGGATAAAAAGAACCTGCTTACCACAGGAAATATGGGACGTACGGTTGAGCTTACCAATAGCAAAACAGGGGAGAAAATCCCTTCTATCATCAGTATTGACAAGCTCACCAATGAAATCATTGCCTTGCGCAGTGAACACATCAAAGTCCCCGATGAAATCAAAGGAGTCAAACTCTCCCAGGAGCAAAAACAAACACTCAAAGAAGGCAAGCCTCTGTTTGTCGAGGGAATGACCTCTAAAAAAGGAGAGCCTTTTAACGCAACCGTGCAGTTCAATGCCGACAAGCGTTATGTGGAATTTCTCTTTGAAGACAAAGCTCCTAAACTCGCTAATCAAGAGAAACTCACTGAGGCTCCTACAGTCATACGAGGGGTAACTCTTACCGAAGAGCAACACAAGGAACTGAGCAAGGGTAATCCTATTTATTTAGAAGGTTTACAGAGCAAAGCCGGTAAAACTTATAGCGGTTATTTTACTTTTGACAAGGACAAAGGCAAGGTAGAGATGAGCTTTAACAATCCTCAAAAGGACATTACTGATAAAGTTTCTTCTACCAAACAAAAAGCTGAAACTTCTAAAGCTAAAGAAGAAAAACGCCCTCAAAAGCAATCAGAAAAAACAGCTCAAAAAGAAACTGCTAAGAAGTCCAAGGGACGCAAAGTATAACTCTAATTTTTAACCTCAATACACGTAGAAAAATGAAAGTTATATTAGCAGAAAAGCCCAGTGTGGCAAGAGAAATTGCCGCTATAGTGGGGGCAAGTGAAAAACAAGATGGGTATTTGCAAGGTAATGATTATGCCGTTACTTGGGCTCTGGGTCATTTGGTGCAATTAGCCCTTCCAGAGGCGTATGGTTGTGTAGGATTTCACAGAGAACACCTACCTATTCTACCTCGCCCCTTTATCTTGGTACCCAAACAAATTCCTGAGGATAAGAAAGGCTACAGGTCAGACCCTATGGCTTTAAAACAGCTTAAAATCATTGATAGCCTTTTTAAGAAGTGTAGTTCCATTATTGTAGCCACCGATGCAGGTCGTGAAGGAGAACTGATCTTCCGCTATATCTATGAATATTTGCAATGTCAAAAACCTTTTCAAAGGCTTTGGATTAGCTCCTTAACCGAAAAAGGTATCAAAACAGGACTTGCCAATCTGCAAGAAGGAAGTGCTTTTGATTTGCTGTATGCCTCTGCTCAAAAGCGTAGTGAGGCTGATTGGCTGGTGGGTATCAATGCTACCCAAGCCCTGAGTATAGCGGTAGGTGAAGGGATTTATTCCTTAGGTAGGGTGCAAACACCTACCTTAGCAATGGTTTGTAAAAGATTTTTAGAGCACACACATTTTCAAAAGAAACCTTTTTACCAATTGCGACTCAAGCACCAAAAAAGCTATACTGATTTTTTCAGTATCTCAGCTAAAATTGAGGATAAAAAGGAAGCTGAAGCCTTACAAAAACAATTAGAAAAGTCTCCTATGGCCGAGGTGATTTCCACTGAAAAAGAAGTGGTAAAAGAACAACCTCCTTTGCTCTATGATCTAACAGGTCTTCAGAAAGAAGCTAATAAAAAATGGAACTTTTCAGCCGATGAGACCCTGCAAATCGCTCAAAGTCTCTACGAACAAAAATACATTACTTACCCACGTACTGGTAGTAAGTACATCTCAGAGGATGTATGGGAAGAAATCCCACAGCTGATACGTTTGTTACAAGAAAGTGAGGCATACGCCAACGAAGCTAAACTTGTGAAAATTGGGGCGCTGAATAAGAAGATGGTTAATGATTTAAAAGTAACAGACCATCACGGACTTCTTATTACTGAGCGCTTTCCTACCAACCTTACAGCAAAAGAAAACACTATTTACAAAATGATTGCCACCCGACTTTTGGAAGCGGTATCTGAACCCTGTGTAAAAGAAGTGCAAAAGACTCTACTGGAGGCTCTGCACACTGACTTCTTGGTAAAAGGTGTTCAAGTGTTACAAGCGGGTTGGCGCGCTATCGGTGGTTTTTACTCTGATGAAACTGCCAAAGACAGTGAAAAAGACAATGAAGGTGATAGCAATCAAGTGCTGCCTGAACTTGTACAAGGAGAAAGTATAAAGATTAAAGCCGTTGAAATCCTTTCTAAAACCACCCAACCTCCCGCTTTATATACCGAATCAGGACTGTTGGGGGCTATGGAAACAGCAGGAAAGACCTTAGAAGATAAGGCGCAACGTGAACTATTACAAGGAGCAGGTATAGGTACTCCAGCCACACGTGCCGCTATTATTGAGACGCTTTTAAAGCGCAATTATATTGAACGCAAACAAAAGTCTCTTATTCCTACCGATAAAGGAATGCAGGTATATGAGTGGGTAAAATCACTTACTATAGCCGATGTTGCCCTTACAGGCGAATGGGAAAGTCAATTGCAAAAGATAGAACAAGGAGAGCTCTCTCCCGATAGTTTTTCTTCGAATATGGAAGCCTATACCCATAGTCTTACTGATACGTTTTTGGCTATGGATATACCCCAAAAAGAAAAACTCAAAATCACCTGTCCTAAATGCAGAAATGCTTCCTTATTACTGTTTGAAAAGGTAGCCAAATGCCCTGATGAGGACTGTGGTTATGTGCTTTTTAGGAATGTATGTGGCAAACCTCTTACTGATGAGTTGCTCAAAACGCTCTTTGAAAAAGGAAAAACACCTCTGATAAAAGGAATGAAAAGCAAATCAGGCAGCACTTTCGATGCCTATATACGTCTGAAAGAAAATGGTGAAACTGCCTTTGAGTTTCCTGAGAAAACTTTCAAAAAGCGAAAATACTAACAAAGGTTAGGTAAACTTTCAGTAAAGAAAGTCTGTGAGCTAACACAACGGATTATGTACCATAGCCTAAGTGAAGTTTAGTCCTCCTGTTGATAACTTTTGTTTCAATATATTTGCTCTTTAGAAATAATATAGTACTTTTGCAAATGTTTTGCAACGATATATATTTTCAATATGAAGGGACTAACCATACGAAAGTGGATACAATCATTGGAGGAAAAGGGTATTTACAGCTTTTCTATGCAGGAGCTAAAAGAGGTATTTGCTCACCTTAAAGAAAAAACTATTCTCAATACTTTAGGGACACTTAAAAAGCAAGGAAAGCTCCTACCACTTTGGAATGGCATCTATAGCATCGTCCGTTTTGTGGACATTGGTAATGCTACTGATAACAAAGCTATCAGAGAAGAGGGAAAACCTTATTTCTACATTGAAACACTGATGCAACACCTAAAAAGGGAATACTATGTAGCCCTGCTCAGTGCAGTAGAAGTACATCTATCTCCCAAAGAGGCTTTACAGGCAAATGAAATTACAGTGATAACCTCCTTACCTCCGCTGAGGGATTCCTTTAGGGGACAAAGTAAGATTCGTTACCTTGTCAAAAAGGATATCAAAAACTTAAGAGAAATAGGAGTAAAAAGAAAAACCTTACCTTTTTCCATAGGGGAAAGAACTTTGCGGGTAGCCTCTTTGGAGCTCACTGCGGTTGATTTGCTCCTCTATGAAAAAGAGATAGGAGGCATTCAAAAAGCAGTAGAGGTAATTCAAAGGATTAAAAAACATCTGAGTTGGCAAGGGCTTCCTACAGAGGTAATCCTCTCTACACCTGTCTCTATTTTCCAGCGCTTGGGCTATGTTCTTTCTTTTATCAAGGAGGAAGAACTAGCCGAGAGGCTCAAAGAGAGAGTTCTTAGCACAGGGAAAAAATTTAGAAGAACCCTTTTAAAAACAGATGTCCCTGAAAAGGGAGGAGAGCCTTTTTGCCCTATTTGGAAAATCGTGGTAAATATATCTTTGCAGAACGACACTTTGTAAAAATTAAAATTTGTTGAACCCATTAAAAGTAATTTTAACAATGAAAGAAACACAAACCAAACCCCAGATCACTGACAGTACCTTAGGGTCATTGTCTTATTACGAGTTAAGACTCAAAGAGCTGTTACAAACGAGCTTTCCTAATCTTTTAGCAGACACTGTCTTTATCAAGGACAGAAGTGAGTATGCAGCCCAAGCCTACCAAGAGGCTTTTGAGGCGGGTATCAGTATTCCTGAATGTGATAAAATAGCCTCAGGAGTACTCTTCGATGGGCTCTTCTTCTCTCCCTTTGATATGGTTTTTGAGGTCGTTTCTCAGGAGTTTGATACTCAATTAGCCGATGAGGATTTGCGCCCCTTTGCTCTAAAAATCTTCCCAGAACTGGTTCCTTACTTTAAAAAGTACGAGAATGAAATCGATGAGGATTTTCAGCACTCCGCTGCCTATCAATCCCTCTACACAGAACTTACGGGTGCCATCGAACTATGGATAGAAGAAAATGGCATATCTTAAACGACTGAGCTTTAATCGCAATGCTCGTGCACTGGCGTTGGCTTTCGATTTAGAGAAGCAAAAGCGCACGCTTCTAAGCCAAGAAGAGCGAGAACTCTTACAACACTATTCAGGCTTCGGGGGATTGAAGTTTATCCTCAATCCCCACCAGTCTGAAGCTGATTTAAAGTACTGGGCAAAAGCTGACCAAGTCTTTTGGCAAGATGTAAGGAGTCTGTATGCCCTTATTAGAGAACATTCCGCTGATGAAAGGCAATACCAAAACTATGTACAAAGCCTTAGAAATTCTGTGCTAACGGCTTTTTATACCCCAATGCGTCTTACCTCGGCTATCGCTTCAGCAATAAAGGAAACAGGCGTACCTCTGCAAACAATGTTAGAACCTTCGGCAGGAGGAGGCAATTTTATCCGTGCTTTTAAAGAAGAGCACCCCTCTCTTGCGGTTACTGCCTTTGAAAAGGACTTACTCACAGGCAAGGTGCTCTCTCATCTTTACCCTCAGGAGCAAGTACATATCGATGGCTTCGAACAAATCAGCCCACTGAAAAGGAACCAGTTTGATTTAGTAACCAGTAACATCCCTTTTTCCGATACCGCTGTCTTTGATTTGAGTTACTCTCGTAGTAGCGATCCTGCTAAGGCACAAGCCTCCCGTAGGGTGCATAACTACTTTTTCTTAAAGGGCTTAGATATGGTAAAGGAAGGAGGAATCCTTGCCTATATAACTTCCCAAGGGGTAGCCGATAGTGCTCAAAATGAGATTATCCGCCAAGCGATGCTCTCCAATGCGCGCCTTGTCTCTGCCGTGCGCCTGCCTAACAACCTCTTTACCGATTATGCAGGTACCGAAGCAGGAAGTGATCTTATTATCCTTCAAAAAGACAGTCAAAGAGGCGCTTTAAACCCTATAGAAGAGCAGTTTTGCAATACAGCAAGGCTACCACAGGGGATGCTACAAAACGAGTATCTTTCACAAAGAGAAAACGTTATTTGTACGGATGCTCTTGCAGGCACCAACCTATACGGACATCCTGCAATGGTCTATACCCATAGTGAAGGAGTAGAAGGTATTGCCAAGGAGGTAAAAGAAAGAATCCTAAGCGATTTTAAAGCACATTATCTATCGCCTGAAACAGCACAACAAAGCCAAGCAACACAAATTAAGCTACAAGAGGTTAATTCACAAAAAAATGAGGTAAAGGAAATTGAGGTAAAAAAGGTTGAACGGCAAGAATTTATTGAAATTGAAAGCAAAATCAACGAGCCTTCCTTTGCTATTTCCAATACTAATCTCATCTCTAAAGAGTCAAAAGAACTTAAGAATCAAAAAATTGAACCCAAAGTCGTTCAGCTAAGTCTCTTTGATTTTCTATCAGAGCAGGAAGCCACCGCTACTTTAGCGAGCCCTCCCAACATTTCAGCAAAAACAGTCCCTACTATACCCACAGGAGCTAAAAAGAAAACAAAGAAGAAAACAACTACCTCTCAATTAGGGAATGCTCAAAAGTTAGACTTGTTTTCTTTTACTTATCCTGTCAATCAAGGGAATGAAACAGAGGTGCTTTCAAAAGCTTCTCCTGCATTGTATTACACACCTCCTGCGGTATCATTACTAAAAGAACCTGTACCTTTTGAGGGAGAATATTTACCTCATTTCAGAGAAGATACTTTGGTAGTACAAGCCGATACGGTGGGCTTTTTGCAAGATCTCAATAAGAACAAAACAGCTGCTACCTTTGTGCCTCTTGCGCTTTCTTCTTTGGAAAGGCAAAAAGCCATTGCCTATATCGCTCTGCGTGATGCTTATGCCAACTTGTACCATAAAGAGGCTACCACCTATACCCCTTATCCTACGGAAAGAGAAAATCTTAACGCCCTTTACGATACTTTTGTCAAGAACTATGGTCGGCTAAATAGTGCTGATAATATCAAGCTAATAAAAACCGATGCCTCAGGCGCTGAAATCCCTTACTTAGAGCGTATCAAAAACGGTGTTTATCAAAAGGCAGATATCTTTCACAAGCCTGTGGTATTCTCTCTGAGGAAGAATGAAAACATTTCTGCTGAAGAGGCACTACTCACTTCCCTAAGTGAATTGGGGCGGGTGGATATTCCCTACATAGCTGAGCTTTCTAACACCAATGAGGAAGAAGTCAAAGCGCAGTTACAGGGCAAACTCTTTTACAATCCTATAGAGGACGAATACCAAATTGCCCAAAAGTGGCAAGCGGGGGATGTCTTTACTAAAATCAAAGCCGTAGAAGCATATCAAAATACTCACCCTGAACATCCTAAGCAATCAGAAATTGAGCACGCTTTAGAGGGACTCAGGCAGGTAATTCCTACCCCTATTCCTTTTGAAGAGTTGGATTTTAACTTGGGCGAGCGTTGGATCTCCCCACAAATCTATAGTGATTTTGCCTCTTCGCTTTTCGATACCAAGGTAGGTGTGCAATACAGCGCTCAAACCGATGAGTTTTCAGTAGAATGCCGACAAAAGAACTTACATATCTGGGAGAAATACGCTGTAAAAAGTGAGAGCAGAACCTACGATGGTATTGCCCTCTTCAAAAACGCCTTGGTAAATACCACCCCTGATATTACTAAGAAAATAAAGATAGACGACAAGGAAGTCAAGGTGCGCGATATGGAGGCAATTCAACTGGCAAACAGCAAGATTGATGAAATACGCAATGCTTTCCCTCTGTGGCTCTTAGAGCAGAGTCAGGAGTTTAAAGACCGCTTGGCCGAGCAGTACAATCAGTCTTTTAACTGTTTTGTACGTCCGCAGTACGATGGTTCTTTTCAGTCCTTCCCTGGACTTGATAGAGAGAGTTTAGGCATAGAGGATTTGTATGATAGTCAGAAAGATGCTATTTGGATGATAAAGCTCAACAATGGGGCGATTTGCGACCACGAGGTAGGTGCTGGTAAAACCCTTATTATGTGCTGTGCTGCTCAAGAGATGAAGCGTTTAGGATTGGCACACAAGCCGATGATTATAGGGCTTAAAGCCAATGTACACGAAATAGCCGAGACCTATCGCCGTGCCTATCCTTTTGCTAAAATCCTTTACCCTGGCAAGGAGGATTTTACCCCTCAAAAGCGTTTGCGTATCTTTGGAGACATCAAAAACAATGATTGGGATTGCGTAATTCTCACCCACGACCAGTTTAAGATGATACCGCAATCCCCCGAGGTGCAACAGAGCATTTTGCAAGAAGAACTCCAAGATGTTGAAGAGAGTCTTTGGCAGTTGGAAAAACAAGGCAGTGAAGTCTCTCGTGCGATGATTAAAGGAATGTACAAGCGTAAAGAAAACCTAGAAGTAAAGCTCAAAACCTTAGAACACGACATCAATGAGCGCACCGATGATACAGTAGATTTTAAGATGATGGGCATTGATCACCTCTTGGTAGATGAAAGCCATAAGTTCAAAAACTTAATGTTCAATACAAGGCACGATAGAGTGGCAGGATTGGGAAACTCTCAAGGCAGTCAAAAAGCCCTCAACCTGCTTTTTGCCTTGCGAACTATTCAAGAGCGCACTGGCAAGGATATGGGGGCTACTTTTCTATCGGGGACTACTATTTCCAATTCACTTACTGAGCTTTATTTGCTCTTTAAGTACCTGCGTCCTCAAGCCTTAGAAAAGCAACAAATTCACTGTTTCGATGCGTGGGCAGCGATCTATGCCCGCAAGACCACCGATTACGAATTTTCAGTGGCTAATAACATTGTGCAGAAAGAACGCTTCCGCTACTTTATTAAAGTACCCGAATTAGCGCAGTTTTATGCCGAAGTATGGGAGTAGAAAGCAGAAAATGGCATAAAACTCATATCTGACTGAAATACAGCGGATATTGCTTGTTTCTTCTTAGGGTTGCATCATAGGAAACAGGCAGAAAAGGGAGCGAAAAGGAGGGAGTTCAGTTACCAAATCGTTCGAAAAACGATGAAAGGAAAAGGACGGCTGAAAGTGGTAACTAAAACGGAGTTTTCTCTTTCATTATCAATGTTTTGCATCGTTCAAAGTTCCTCAAAGAAGTGTAATTTTGCAAGTAAAAAACAATGGAAAAAGAAAAATTCAAGCTGCTTTTCTACCTCAAGAGAGGTACGCAGGACAAAAACGGAAAAAGTCCCATCATGGGACGCATCAGCGCAGGACGCTCTATGGTACAGTTCAGTTGCAAATGCTCGTGTACTCCTCGTTTGTGGGACAGTCGCAAAAACCGACTGCTGGGCAAGAGTGCCGAAGCCGTATCGGTAAACAAGGAACTTGACCGCCTTCAGGTGAGCATACACAAGGTTTATGAGTCTCTTTCGGGTAAATCCGATGCTCCCATCACGGCAGAGCGAGTACGGGAGCTTGTATTCGGACTGAACAGTGAGTCACAAGGACTGCTGCATCATACAGACGAGTATATCGACCGCTTCCGTGAGCGTGTGGGCATAGACCGCAGCGAACGCAGACTAAAATGCCTGTTGCTCTTTCACAAGCATCTGGCAAACTTCGTCAGGTATCGCTACCGTGTGGAGGATATTCCCGTGCAGAAAGCCGACATCGCCTTTATCAAAGACTTGGAGGACTACTTCGCCAAAGAAAAGGGATTCAAGCTCAACACTTCGGCTGGCTATCTCTCCATGCTGGCTTCCTTGCTCAAAGACCTGCATAAACGGCACATCATTGACACCTATCCCTTCATCAACCATTCCATTCGTTGGGAAGTGGGTACTCCACGTTACATCACAAGGGAGGAGGTAGGTCTTATCGCAGCCTTGGGAGAAGATAAATTGCAAGGCTATGAAAAAGTGTCGAGGGATATGTTCCTTTTCTCCTGCCTGACGGGGCTTTCCTATACCGACGTGTATCACTTGACGGAGCAGCACGTCTTTCACGAAGCGGGAATGACTTGGATACGCAAGCCGAGAATAAAGACGGGCAACGTGTGCCACATCCCCCTACTTCCCGAAGCCACTGCCATTATCGAGCGTTATCGGGGCATTCACACGAGGGCTTTCCGACACGAACCGCCCAAGGGGTATCTGCTGCCCATACCCGGATGCGACACGGTAAACATACACCTCAAAAAGATAGCACGGCTTTGCGGTATTCAGAAAACGCTGACCTATCACATGGCACGGCATACCTTCGCATCTCAGATGACACTGTCGGAGGGCGTGTCCATTGAGAGCGTTTCCAAAATGCTCGGACACAGTCAAATCAAAACCACGCAAGTGTATGCGGAGACATCTCCCGAGCGTGTCTTTCTGGACATAGAGAAAATACTTCCACAACTCGCACATTATCAACTGACCAACTAAAACCGCAGAACAATGAAAAGTACATTTGCCATACTATTCTACATAGATAGAAGCAAGACCAATGAAGACGGACTATGCGTAATCCGTTGCCGTATCACCTGTAATGGAACGTCCTCATCGTTTTCCACGCAGTTGCAAACTTCCCCCGACGAGTGGCTTGCCCGAAAAGGGTGCATCAAGGCGACAACAGGTAATTCAAGCGGCATCAATCTGCAACTGAACTCAATAGAAGAGTGCTTGCATTCACTCTATGAACGTACATTAAGGGAAGAAAACTATATCACGGCGGAATACCTCAAGGAGCGTTATATGCAGCAAAGTCGCCCCATGCCAACACTTACGGAGCTATATCAATCCGTTTGTGAATACAAGGAGGAATTGCAGGGCAGAACATTAAGCAAGGCAACTGTCAGGGCTTTTAAGGACAGCTACAAGAGTTTTGTTCATTTCCTGCAAGTAAGGGACAGGGCAGACTGTATGCCCACAGAGGTGGACAAGACTTTGCTTGAGGACTATCGCCTTTTTATGCTTCGGGACTTGGGAAACAAGGAAAGCAGTGTCGGCAACCGCCTACGCCACTTGCATCAGGTCATTCGCAAGGCATTGCAGGAGCGATACGTTCGTGAAGACCCTTTTGAACTCATAGACATAGAAACGCCTACCTACGAGCGCAATGCACTTACGGCGGACGACCTGCAAAAACTCTTGGCTTACCGTCCGCACCGCTCGACAGATAACCATTGCAGACTTATTTTCCTCTTGGGATGTTTCACGGGGCTGGCATTCTCAGACTTAAAGAAACTCCGAATGGACGATGTTTATACATTCGGGGATGGGCGTAGGTACATATCGCTCTGTCGAACAAAGACACAGAACAGAAGTATTGTCCCGTTGCTGCCCGTTGCCGAGAAAATACTCGCCATTGTGAGCCACGGACGAAGGGAGGGGCTTTTCTTTCGAGAGTTTCCCAGCAACAGTAATTTCAATAGAACTATTCAGGAGATATGTATTAAGGCAGGACTGCCACCGCATACTCAAGCGACCTCGCACACCGCACGGCACACCTTTGCCACGACCATCTGTCTGGAGAACGGACTTCCGATAGAGACGGTGAGCAAGATGCTGGGGCATCGCTTCATCTCCACGACCGAGATTTATGCACGGGTGACCAAGAGCAAGATTGCCAAGGAAATGCAACCCCTGATGGGTAGTGAGCATACAAGGGTACTGCGTAAAGCCTTACGGCTGTGTCCGTCAAGAACACCGAAAAAGTCAAGTCCCATAATTGGGATGTAACAGCCGTAATGAATGATTCAAAAAAAAGAAGTCCAACTTTTTAACAAGAAAAACAATGAAACAGAAGAACAAAAAGGAACTTTCCTACTTCCGATTGAAGTTAAGAAGTTACATGAGTGAGCATCACCCCGAAAAGTTGCAAGATACGGAGTTTATCACTGCACGGGCAGATATGGCTCTCACAGTTTACTGCGATGCTGTAGCACAAGGCTTTACACACATTGAAGCGGAGAGCATGGCAAGCGAGGCATTGTATCAAGGCTTGCACTTTTCCAAGTACGATACGCTTATATCCGTGTTGGAAAACGAGTTTGAAAGGGAACTTCCTGCACCGCTCCCAGAGAAACTCGTACCTATACTGTTGTCGAACAAGGCTGTTCAAGCCACATTCGACAAGTTCGGTTTGACGGACACATTGGCTTCTGACGAGCAATACGGCCGTCTTTACACCGAACTGACAGGCACGATAGTGCTGCTCATCGAGAGCAACAATCTGCCAACGGTCAGACTGACGGAGGAAGCAAGCCTGAAGGCGTTGTAGGCAAAGGCGGCGCACGCAAAGTTCCTGATGCCGTTTCTTATCGTGCAAAGGTACAACGGCAGCCTGTCTGCCCTGACAAGGTCGAGTCCTGCGGATGGAGAGAAGAATCTCCACCGCAGGATTTCTCTGTTTCAAGGTGGTATTGCCATTTTCTATATCCATGCGGTCGTATTCATCTCTCCCAACCTTGCAGGGCTGGGCTGCCGTAGAGAGTATAGGCACGACAAGAATACGGCATACTCAGGCTCTTTGGACGCAAGGCGTAACAACTAACAACAGATAGGACTGACGATAATACGGACAATCTATTGTTTGTACAATTTGTTGTCATGACTATCTGTTGTCAAAACTATATATCGTCAAAATAATCTATCGATAAAACTATCTATCGACACTTCGACATCTCGATTTGTCGAACTATCGAATTATCGATAAAACAACAAGATAATAAAAGGAACGAGCCGGCACCTCATCTCATTACCGCAATAACACAGACGGATTTCCTTTGTTTTTCTATTGCTTTCTCTCTATTTCCCTGCTTATCCTCATTTCTTGCAGTGGTGCTTCCGAGGGGTTACTTTTGCACCCGAGAAGTACGGCAATGGACTGCATAACAGTTTGTTTGCTGAGTAACAATAAAGTAATCAAAACAAAATTAAGGCAATGAAACTCATTATCATCGACCGCAAAGCGTGGGAGCGACATCGCTCCGAATTTGCAGACTTTATCCATCGTGTGGAAAAACTCATCGGTAATCCTCCCAAGACCGAGCAATGGCTCGACAACGAAGCCGTGTGCAAGCGTTTAGGCATCAGCAAGCGTACCCTACAATCATACCGAGATACGGGCAAAATCCCTTTCTCCATGATTGGACATAAGTGTTATTACAAACAGACCGACATCTGTGAAATGCTGAATGCAGTCAAGGATTGAAATCAAAGAATGAATGAATTATGGCAGAGAATGAAATCATTACGCGGGAAGACCCTCAGATGCAGTTGTTTTCACAACTGATGGAAGGCACTTTGAAGAAGTTGGAGCGGTATTGCTCTACCGCCCGTCCGATGCTGAATGGTGAGGTTTACCTTTCGGGTGAGGAGGTTTGCAGCCAATTACGGCTCAGCACACGCACGCTCCAAGAGTACAGAAACTCAGGAACGCTTCCTTTCTACAAAATCGGAGGGAAGATACTCTACAAGCAGAGCGACATACAAGCCATGCTTGAAAAACACTATAACCCGATACCCAAGAAATTATGGCAAGAATAGATGAAAAAAGGAAACAACGCTTGGAACAAGCCATTAGAGATATGGGAAATTATGGCGTTAAGCTCCGCAAGCCCGAAGAGTTACCCGATTTTGACCAGCCCTTCGATTATGAAGAGGAAAAGAGAAGGTTTGAGCCTGTTGATAAAGTTGAGGAACAAAATGACAAGGAGAGTAACAAGGATTTTTCTCAACCGTCCTATCAAGAAACAGCGTTGTCGCCAACAGAAAGGGCTACTTCTACCGAAGAATTTCATCAAAGAATGGGAAAAACAAAGGACAGAAAGCAATTATCCGAGTTTCAGGGGAAATATCTCCAGCCCTTTCGCAACAGCCACCGCAAAGCCGTGTATGTATCAGAGGAAACCCAACGAAAGTTAGACTTCGTGGTGCGGAGAATCGGTGAGCATGGAGCGAGCGTTTCGGGATATGTCGAACAGGTACTGCGGGAACACCTCGACCAATACAAGGAAGATGTGGAAAGATGGAGGAAACTCTGAATTACTGCATTCCTCGAATGCAAGCCTACGCCGAGTTACTGTATTCAATGAATGCAGTAACACAGCAGGGGCTTATAATCCCATTTTCTACATCAGCAAGGTGTGTCTTTGTACCACAAATTGCCATTTGTACCACAAAGACCCTTGCCC
>NZ_CALHGG010000018.1 GCF_938029845.1 uncultured Capnocytophaga sp. | reverse complement strand
CGCTTACCAATGAAGTATTGGTAGGTCAGACCTCGAAGTTTGCGGTAGAGGTACAAGCCACTGCGCTTACTTGTGCGAGTCAGCCTGCAGGAAAGATTACCGCTAAGTTCTTGGATCCTACGGTACCAAATCCGAAGATACAACTCTTCAAGTACAAGACAGATGGTACGGAGGATACTAGCTTCCCAACGAAGACGAATGCTACAGGAGAGTTCAACAACTTAGCAGCAGGAAAGTATAGGGTAGAGCTTAGCTATGAGCATTCCAGAGTGGGTAACATACGTTGTGTGGTGAAGCGAGATGTAGAGGTAACCTCTCCAGAGCCTATAGAAGCATCTATAGGAGTGGTGAAGGACAACAGTTGTACCAACAATGGCAAGTTCCTCTTGCGAGTGAACTGGGTCAGAGGAGGTAGACCTGGATATAGCTTTATGTCTACTTCTGGAGCAAACGGTTATGTTACCACTAGAGAATTCTATGTGGATGGAGGTAGTGAAGCGAATCCTAAGATAAAGGTATATGTAAAGGATGGCAATGGATGTATAGCAGAGTTTGAGGTAATGGCTAAGAAAGCGTTAGTGAAGCCAACACTTACGGCTACACCAGTTACCTATGACTGTGGAGGTAATGGTAGCTTTACGGTAACGCCAACTACACCAACGGGCAAGACTTATACCTATGAATATAGTTTAGATGGAGGCGCACGCCAGACTCCAAATGCAGGAGATGGCATCCGCTATACAGGTTTGACAGGCAAGGCAGCACCTTATGTGGTACGTGCTTTCTATAAAGAGCCAAGTACACATCCTATTAATGAATTGTACAATGCCACCTTTGGTGATTTGGAACGATTGGATGATAGTGATGGAGCGCCAGTGGGTATAGGATCAGCCAAGGCAACAGGAGTTTTGGTAGCGGGTACCCATGTATTGACCAAGCAATTGCCAAGCAGTGCGACATACCGCAGTGAAGCGGGTACAGGTCGTTACTATGCGATACATGCAGCTCCGGGCAACATGCAGTTGTATGTAAAAGACATAGAGAATGTAGTGAAGTTGCGCACCATGACGGTGAAGTTCAGATACATCAACTTAGGAAAGAACCATCTGGCAGCCTCTAGTGTACCACTTAAGGTAACCTTAGAGGTAGAGAATCCATCGGGAGGAGGAGCGACACGTTTTTCTAAGACCTTACCAGCGGCGACACAGTCAGAAGGCTGGAAGGAAGGCGAGGTGACCTTTGACGAGCTTATAGGATTCAACCAGAAGGATAAGGTACGTTTGATCATAGAATCGATGGTGAACAATGCGGTAGTGGGCTTGGATAACATCAAGGCAACCCAGCCTACGGAGACCTGCCAGGTAGGAGAATCTATTTCGGTACAGGTAGTTCCTAACCGAGGTTTCTCGGCTACGATCACTCAAGTAGAACCACCTAAGTGTCATGGAGGCAATGGAAAGATTTATGTGAAGCTAAGCAATCCTAAGGCAGGTAGTACCTATACCTACCAGCTTTCAGGAGGAGCCTTTAGAACCACGCCATTGGTAGGCACTGATAAGTTAGAGATAGAAGCTCCCATAGGTGTTCATACCTTAAATATACGTATGATAGATACGGATGGTAGCTATTGTCAGGTAAGTACCAGTGATAGGGCTACGGTAGTGGATATACCACAGATGGAGATAGAAGACCTTACGATCAATCCTAAGGGTTGTGTGGCACCTTATCTTACAGCGGGAGCTACGGTGAAGGTAATCAATGGAAATGGGTCATACACCTTGCAGGCGAAGAAGCCATCGGATCCAGACTTTGTGGATATAACAACTGCTGCTGATTGGACAGGTAATGTAGGGGAAGGTAAAGGTTTGGTAGATAACATGACTTACCGATTCAGAGTAAAAGACGCCAATGGCTGTTTGACTCCAGAGGTATCCTATTATGTACCAGCGAAGATAGAGGTGACTGCTACTGCCAATGGTACGTTGTGCTTGGCACCGAGTGGTACAGGAACCATTATGGTAGAGGCGCTTACAGGTAATGGAGGCTATGAATTTGAGCTTGATGGAAATAATAATTGGTTAAGTGATCCAGCCAACCCGACTCAATATGAGTTTGATGGTTTGGCACCAAGAGCGAACGCTTATAAGATACAAGTAAGAGACCGCTTAGGATGTAAGTTACCTGCACCGATAGAAATCACCATTAGTGATGCATTGGAAGTAGGACATACCTCAGATAACCAATTTAAATGTGCACAAAATGCACAAGAATTTATAGAGATAGCAGTCAAAGGAGGAACGAAGATATCGGGAGGATATACAGTAGAGTGGAAACGTGGAGGTCAAGCCTCTGATCCAATGGGTTATAATCCGATGTCGGACAATGATGGAGGTAATGTAGTCTTTGGTACGCCTAATGTGGGAGCAATAACCAAGTATGGAGTTACGATAAAGACACAAGGGGTATATCACTTCCGTGTGACAGATGCTAGAGGCTGTGAGCAAATCACCTCAGAGGAAGTGGTAGCTGAGATACCATCCTTTATAGCCTCACCAGGGTTATCGGGCAGTGAGATCAACTGTGCGGGCTCATCAGATGGGGTAATAGGAGTATTCAATGGCTCAGTATACCTACCTATAGAGACTGCGATAGATAGAACCAAAGGGGTAGCCCCTTATACGATAAAGATATACGAATCAGATGCATCAGGCACTAAGGGAAATGCGCTTGCAGCCGCCAAATGGAATGGTCAAGGACTTGCCAAGGGTTACTACTTAGTAGAGCTTTCAGATGCGAAGGATTGTAAGGCATACCAATTGGTAGAGGTAACAGAGAAGCCAGCTCCAACACTTAATGTTTCAGATAAGAAAGATGTTCGTTGTGAGACTTTGGTTAGTAAGTTAGGGGAAGTAAGACTTACCTTTAGCACTACTTTGTTAAGCAACTATCGTTTGGGCTTATATAGAAAGGATAATGGTGGTAATCTGATAGGTTTGGCACAGATGCATCCTAACAGTGGTGCCAAGGCAGCTAAGGAGGACTTTACTAATAGTACTTCAGGAACATTCCTTTTTGAAAACCTTCTTGAGGGAGATTACTATCCAGCGGTGGTAAACCTCAGCACAGGCTGTATGGTAGAAGGCGCTAAGATACGTATTGATGGTACGTCCTTGAAGGTGAAGCGTGTATCACAGACCGTAATAAACTGTAACACGAATAGAGTAAAATTCGAGTTCAGAGAAGACGGAGCTGCCATAGATGAGACCCAATTACGATTGGCTATTTATGATGCAGGGCTTGCACATGGAGCACAGCAGTGGGTACCTACGGCTTCTTATCAGACCTCAGGAACAGGAAACAATAAGAAGGTAACGGTAGAGATAGATTTACAAGCAGGTATAGATTACTCTGTTGTAGCTAACTATAGAGGTTGTATAACCATAGTTAAGCCAGAGAACCACCCTGTATTTACGGCTCCAATTACAGAGAATCGCAAACCGAACCTTTGTGGAACGGAATTGAGATTGGATTACACCGTAACAGGATTGACAGGAGTGACAAGTATAGATTGGGAACTCTATCCATACCCATTGAATATAGCTAATTCACCACTTGCAGGTCGTATAGCCAACGGAAGTGCGGGAGTGACTGCAGGTAAGGCAGATATTCTTCAAACAATAACCTCAGGGGTACAAGAAGGTAAGCGTTATGTACTTTTGGTAAAGAACAATGCGCTTCCGAACTGTGTGATAGGCAGTAAGAACTTTATGGTCAACAAATCACCACAGCCACTAGCGATGGTAGATGTAGAGCTTATCAAGAATGCTTCTTGTAATGCTACGGCACAGGTACGAATCAAGGTGAAGGAAGGTACGCCACCTTATCGTTATACGATCACCACATCAAATACAGATCCGAGGACAAGTTGGGGTGAGGCAGAGATAGTAACGACCAACAGCCCTGAGTTAGTGTTGGATAAGACCTTTGAAACGGCTGATAAGAAGATAAAGGTAGTAACCCCATCACCACCAGGTCAGCAAACATGGTATGTACATGTGAGAGATGCCAATGACTGTCATGTAAGCCAACAGGTGGATATCAAGGAAGATAAGACACCACACATAGACAGTGTAGAGATAGAGAACTTATGTGTACCAGGTACGGAATATACCGTATTGGTGAAATTGAGTCAGGTAGGTCGAGGCTTACACTATTACACAATCAAGCCTGCCGGAGGCGTAGAATCGGCTAAACAACCTTTACCGATTGTAGAAGAGAGTCCAGGGGTGTATGTAGGACGTATCTTTAGGGCATATGCTGATGCTTCAGCTCGTGAGATCAAGGTTTATGATCAGAATGTATGTCCATCAGACAATACCGCACAGCTTCTTTTCACTGGTAAGCCAGCCTTTAACTTGTCAGTAAGTAAGCCTATTACCTGTCAATCAGGTAGCGCGGGCAATGGAGAGATAAAGATAACGAATATAACCAATGTGACTATCCCAGCACATAGCTATGTCTACCGACTTCTAAGAGAGGTAACAGGAAGTGATGTAGTGGTAGTGAATGATACATCATTGGGATCTACTGCAGACTTTACTATACCAGTGAGTGAGGCAGGTAAATATAGGTTAGAGATTGTGGATGTGAAGTATCCAGACTGTCCATTCTCTCGTACAGTTACTGTAAGGGAGAAGGTATTACCGATATTGCTTTTGCAAACCTATGCTGATTCTAAGTGTTTCAATCCAAATGCGGAATTAGGAGAGGTAGATGGTGGAGGTATGGCCACATTCTTGGCCTCACCAGAGACCCAGCTGCCTATGAAATATACAGTGAAGGAAGCCCGTTATGCGGATGATAATACAGTGATTACTTTAGCTGCGGCTTCATTGACTCATTATACAAATGTTACTGCTAGCAATGCGAAGGTAACGATAGATCCATCAGGTCGTAAGGTAACCTTCAAGGGCTTGTACGGACATGTGCGAGGGGTGATCTACACTATAGAGGTGGAAGGAGCCAACGGATGTAAGGCAACAGCAGAGGTGAAGATCTATGGAGTGAAGGAAATAACGGCTGATATGACGCAATCTCAGGCTACTCAGTTCAAGTGTAGTGCAGATCAGGAGTTGGTAGCTAAGCTTGAGTTACCAGTTACGGCAGTAACGGGAGGTAGTGGTGTGTATCGCTTTACCTTACTCAAGGGAAGTACTCCAGTGACGGGTAATATAGACCTTCTAGAGCCTAAGTTCAGTATAGATGATGAAGCCGGAGGAACTTATACCCTACAGGTAGCAGATGCACAATATAGTTGTTCACCTAAAACCTTTGCATTCCCAGCCGATAGAGCGATAGATCCATTTGTAAAAGTTACACAAGTAACCGCTACGGAGGTGAAGGATATCACTTGTAATGCCGGAGAAGATATAGCGGTATCAGCTACCCTCTCTCCAGTACCGACCAAGGATGTACGTATTAGCTTATCGCTAAGAAATGTAGCAGATGGCTCTCACCAGAGTCAGATAATTACAGCGGGATCAGGAACAGCTACGGTGAGTCATACCTTCACAGGTGTACCTATGGGTAACTACTCGGTGGTAGCTACCAATGAGGAAACAGGTTGTGTGGTGTATGGAGATACATATAAGGTACAAGATCCGAATACATTCTCCTTGACAGCGACCTTAGAGAAACCGGTGAAGTGTTATGGAGACAATACAGGACAGATCACCTTCACTTTGGCGGACTTAGACTTGGAAAATAGTGGAGGCGTGGATCAAGCCACTCAAGGCTTTGTAGTGGATATAACAGGTATTACAGATCCTGCTTATACCCAACGAGTAACAGCACCAACAGGACAAGCTACAGTGGACTTTAGCACATTGCCTTATGGAGCTTATACAGCGGTGGCTACCTCAACCAGTACAGGCTGTGTAACGAAGATACCGGCGAACTTTACCATACGTCAGGCAGATCAGCCAATAGCTGTAACAGCGAAGTTGAAGGTGCCAGATGATTGTAGTGCGACAGGTAGTGGAGAGATATCGATAGAAGTTGTAGGAGGGGTAGTACCTTATAAGATTACCATGACAGGTGACAATGGCCATACGCAGGTAGCACAAGAGGTATATAACCGTTGGCTCTTCACGGGAGTACCGGGAGCGAATGCACCAGGAGCGAAGTTTGACTTCCGAATAGAAGATGCTTGGGGTTGTGATCAGACCTTCCAACAGGTAGTGAAAGATGTGGTTAAGCCAGATCCGATAGACTATGATCCGCCAGTGATACCGATGGTATCTTGTAAGGGTGTGGAAGATGCTTATTTGAAGATAGAGAATACACGAGGAGGTGCTTATGATGATCCGACAGCAGCACAGCCTAAGACAACGTACTATTATGAGTTGTACCACTCAGAGCGAGGTGCGATACGTCCATTACAGACTAGCAATGAGTTCTTTAATTTGCCTGCGGGTAACTATACCTTGGTGGTAAGAGATCGTTGGAACTGTACTAAGGAACAACAATTTACCATAGCCAACCCACCAGAGGTGAAAGTAACTAAGACAGATGCTTCAGCCCTAGTATGTTATGGAGATACAGGACATGTGAAGGTAAATGTAACTGGAGGAACGCCAACAGTACCTAAGGGTTCACCATCGGGTACACCAGCGGAGCTTATTTATAGCTTAGAATTGGTAGAGGCAGATACGGATGTGGTAGTGAAGACTTACCCAGATGTAAGGACAAGCATGTTGCCATATACGATCAATGGACTCACCCCAGGGGTAAACTACCGTGTAAGAGCTAGTGATGGTAAGCAGTGTCCAGGAGCCTCAGACTTGTTCTCCTTGACGGCAGCACCGAACTTAACTGTGAAGGCTGCTTATGAGGATACCTGTTCAGATAATGCTTATGATGGTAATGTAGTGATCACCTTTGATGATGCTACGGTGGATTATGCTAAGATGCGTTACTCCTTTGATGGAGGCACTACGCGCCATGCCTTTGCTACAGGCTCAGGTCAGGGAGCGCAGGTGAGAATCAACCGCAGTCATGCCAGTGTGAAACCATCGTCTTTGCCACAGACAATTAAGCTCTATTATAGTGATGCTTCCACCACATGTGAGGGAGAAACCAATCCGGTGGTAATACCAGTGGTAGAGAAGTTAAGCTTGATCAAAGACCCATCGACTGTACCAGGACTTAATGAGTTAAGACTCTTAGGAAAGAATGGGGTACCGGATTATGTATTCTACTTCAATGGGGTACATAAGGGTAATGAAAGTACTTATATAGTACGCGTACAAGACCCAGAGGGAGTGGATCCGAGCGATAATAAGCTTAAGAAGCGAATAGAGGCGAAGGTAGAGGATAGCAAGGGTTGTACGGCTCAAGAGGTATTCTATGTGGATTATGTAGATATAGAAATACCACGTTTCTTTACTCCTAACGGAGATGGAGAGAATGACACATGGTCACCACGTAATATCCAGCAGTATCCAAATATCCTCACTCAGATCTATGACCGTTATGGTCGCTTGCTCAAGGAACTCACCAATAGAGATACTTGGGATGGTACTTACAATGGTAAGGCACTACCAACGGGCGACTACTGGTATATCATCACCTTGGGTGAAGAAAATGATCAAAGAGAGTTCAAAGGACACTTTACACTATTTAGATAGAAAGAGTGATTAGTTCTTAGTGGTTAGTAATTAGTATCTAACCACTAGTAACTAACCACTAACAACTAAAAACTAACCACTAGCTACTAACCACTGACCACTGACAACTAAAAGAATTAAAAAAGGAATAATGAAAAAACTAGCGTTATACATATGTGTGCTATTTGGCATGCCGAGTGTGATTGGGCAAGAATTGCAGTTACCTGCGGGGAATCAGTACTTAGCCGACAGTGAATTTTTGATTATGCCCACTTATGCGGGTATAGGGAACAATGTACGAGTGCGCCTATCGGCTACTAGCCAATGGGTAGGTATTAAGGAGGCACCTGATTACCAGAGCTTATCGGGAGATATGCGATTGGGTAACCGCAGTGGATTGGGCTTGTCCTTGTATAACGACCGTAATGGCTACACCAAGCAGATGGGTGGTAAGTTCACTTTCTCTCACCACTTGACATTGGATAGTTATGACAGTCATTTTGTGTCGTTTGGTATCTCATATATAGTGAATTCTTTTCGTATAGACATAGACAAGTTCACCGATGCGGGACGTCCTATGGCGGACTTGGGGGTAACGGATAACCGTTCTACGATCAACCATAACTTTGAGGTGGGTGTACTCTACCGCTATAAGGGGATATTTGCGAGTCTTTCGGCTACTAATATCCTAAATAAGAGCAAGGAGATGTTTGATATCAAGGAGCCTACGAACTTGAGGAATTACAACCTTTATGCGGGTTATCGTTATAAGAAGAATCCTAGTAGCAACTGGGAGTTGGAACCTTCAGTTTTTGCGCAATACTTAGAGGGGGATGGTCGTTCTATAACGGATGTGAATCTGAAGTTCCGTTGGTTTGATTATGAGGACTATTACTGGGCAGGAGCTACGGTTCGTCTTATCAATGATCAGGTGTTCAAGCCACTGAGTGTGGGACCTATGTTAGGGCTTAAGAAAGGCGTATTTTACTTCGCTTATGGCTACGGTCTTAACCTAAACGCTATACGCTCCTATAACTCAGGTACCCACATGATTACCCTCGGTATAGACATGTTCCAAGGTATCGGTGGTTGTAACTGTACTGAAAGATAATAACATTATTGTGATTACATTCCATAGCTTATATCAGTCAGCTCGCTTGCGCTCGCTGCCGCTTTCCATGTCTGGGATTATACTAGGCTCAGCTATTGCTTATGGGCAAGGAGCTTTTCGCTGGGATATCTTTCTCTTAGCCTTGCTTACTACTGTGTTGTTCCAAGTGCTTTCTGACTATGCTAACGACTACGGAGATGCTCAAAAAGGAACAGACAATGAGCATCGTATAGGTCCCAAACGAGCTATACAAACGGGAGCTATGTCACTTGAGGAAATGAAGCGAGTGGTAGTGGTAACGGCTGTACTCTCGGCTATTTCAGCACTTGCACTCATTGTGCTCTCTTTTAGGGAGCAATGGGGATTGGCGCTTATTTTTACCCTGTTGGGTGGAGCTGCTATTTTTGCCGCTATTCGTTACACAGTAGGCAAGTCGGCTTATGGGTATAAGGGCTTAGGCGATGTGTTTGTATTCATTTTTTTTGGCTGGGTAAGCGTAATGGGGTCTTATATGCTTTATACGCAGTGTTTTGATGCCCTTGTATTGCTTCCTGCTTCTGCTTGTGGTATGCTTAGTATGGGGGTTTTGAACCTCAATAATATGCGTGATATAGAGAACGACAAGCAGATGGGTAAGCATACTATTCCTGTAAAAATAGGCTTTTCTTTAGCCAAGTATTATCATTATTTGCTTATTATTGTAGCTATGTGTCTTATGATGCTCTATACAATACTCTCCTTTGAGTTTCGTTATAAGGCATTGTATATCATAGCTTTTGTGCCCTTGGTGTTTCATCTTTTCTATGTAAGAGCTGTAAAAGAGCCTAGGGCTTTTGATTCCCAACTGAAGGTAGTCGCACTCTCTACTTTTCTGATGAGTGTTTTATTCTTTGTGGGAAAACTTATATAATGACTAATGACACAGTGCATTAACCATTGACAATTAACAATTAATAATTATTATAAGTGGATTTTTTTAGAAAACATTTTACTAATATCCTTATGGGGGGGCTTGTATTGGTTGCTTTAGCCATGATACTTCCCTATTTTTTTGGACAAGGAAGTTCAGATAACCTTCCTCAACAAATCATTACACCAGAAGAAATAAAGGAATATGAACCTCCTTTTGAGCATGAAGGGAATCTTTCTTTTTACAAGGAAGATGGTACCCTTATCAAAACTTTTGAAATAGAGTTTGCTCGTACTGCACAGGAAACAGAATTGGGACTGATGTACCGAAAATCAATGAAAGAGAACCAAGGGATGCTCTTTGTCTTCCACGAGGAGAAACCACGTTCGTTCTGGATGCACAACACTTATATTCCTTTGGATATCATCTATTTGAATAAGGAAAAAGAAATCGTAAGTATTGCTAAGAATGCAGAGCCTCTTTCAGAGACTTCACGCCCTTCGGAAGGAGATGCCATGTATGTGCTGGAGATCAATGGAGGGCTATCCGATAAACTAGGACTTGCCAAGGGAGATCATATGACTTTTGAATCACTCATTGATTGATACTTATGGAAGAACAAGTTATCTTAGTCAATGAAAGGGATGAGCCTATAGGGCTTATGGGGAAAATGGAAGCGCACGAGAAGGGACTCCTGCATCGAGCGTTTTCAGTTTTTATATTCAATTCCAAACAAGAAGTACTCTTGCAACAACGAGCCTCTTGCAAATACCATTCTCCCAATCTCTGGACAAACACCTGCTGTAGCCATCCTAGAGCAGGCGAGACGAATCTGCAAGCAGGGGAGAGACGCTTACAGGAGGAAATGGGGATGCAGGTTCCTCTTGAGGAGGTCTTTTCTTTTATATACAAAGCCCCTTTTGACAATGGGCTTACTGAGCATGAATATGACCATGTATTGGTGGGTTATAGTGATGCTCAACCTCAGATAAATCCTGAAGAAGTAGCTTCTTGGAAATGGCTTTCCTTAGAAGCTATCAAAGAGGATATTCTGCAGGCACCAGAGCAATATACAGCCTGGTTCAAGATTATCTTTGAAAAATTCTATCACTACCTTTTAGATAAGCAATGAAACTTCCAGTTCCACATATAGAGGATGTATCCTTAAAGCGAAAATATAGAATACAAGTAATATTTGCCTTTTTGGCTATGCTTTCTTGGTATCTTTTCCTATACAGCAATGATTTTTTGGGATACATGGAACAAGATCTAGGAGAGAATTACCAAGAGGTGCTCATTATACTATTCCCATTCTACTATATAATATTTGCTTTCTTGATATTTCTCTGGTACCTGAAAATCCCAAGAGTCGTTAATTATCTTATCTTTGCCGCTTATCTGTTTGCGATACTTACCCATAATTTTTCTATTTTTACAGCGCCTATTCTCTTTTCTGTACTCCTATTTCTTCTTTATGATATGCTGTTACAGAAAGAAGTGATAGAGATACTCAAGCGGTCGCAAGTGGTATTCCTACTTTTTGGGTTGCTTTTCTTCTCAGCCGAAGAAATCATTTTTGGCATACCTTATTCTCTACAGCAAATGGAGGAAAGTTCTCTCCGCTTGCAATATTGGATTATAGGCACGGCTATTTTTACCTTTCTCCTATCTGTGATTCTTATTCTTGTTCGAATAAAAAAAGGTAAAAAATAAGGTGCTTATTTGAATAATTCCAAGTGAGCATCAGCAAGGCGAGGCATGGCACCATGTTGCTGGCATACATAAGCGGAAACCTCTACCGCTAATTGGTGGGAGGCTACTAGGCAGCGTCCATGAAGATGAGAAGCAATAAAGGCAGCAGTAAAGGAATCTCCAGCCCCTACCGTATCAGCAATGGTAATCTTTGGAGTAGGCAAGAAAGATTCTTCTTTGGGGGTTAATACCCAACTACCTTCGGTTCCCTTGGTAAGGATTAGAATATCAAGTTGGTATTTGCTAAGTAATTGCTTGCAAATCTCCTTTTCTGTACCTTCCCATCCGAAGAGTTGCGCTATTTTTACTACTTCTTCGTCATTTATTTTGAGGATATGGGCTTTTTCAAGCGAGAATTCAATAACTTCTTTAGTGTAATAATGGAGTCTTAGGTTAATGTCAAAGATTTTGAGACTATCCTTAGGCATAGCATCCAAAAAGGCATGAATAGTAGCGCGAGACACTTCATTGCGTTGTGCTAAAGAACCGAAACATACCACTTGTGTTTCTTTGGCAAGATTCGCCAAGGCAGGAGTAAAGGGGATATTGTCCCATGCCACTCCTTCGCAGATCTTGTATTGGGGAACTCCCCAGTTATCTACATTTACTTTGACTTCTCCTGTGGGAAAATCGGTGCTCTCGATTAAGTGGTTAAGTCCTTTTTGTTCTAAACTATCCAAAATTTCCTTGCCCAAGAGGTCTTTCCCTATGGCGCTTACAGCATAGCCATTGAACCCAAATTGGGAGATATGATAGGCAAAATTGGCAGGAGCTCCGCCTAGTATCTTTCTTTCAGGAAACACATCCCAGAGGATTTCTCCCAATCCTACGATAATATTTTTCATAATTGAATAAATTGAAGTGATTACTTAGTCATGTTTTACCTTATAAAGGGTGATATTATCTACGCTGATGGCTATATTTCCCCTCAAATCGAACTTTAATTGATTATAAGGTTCAGTAGGGAAGGCAATATTGGTCTGAGCTAATTCTCCTCCATTGACAAACACCTCAGTAGAAGCCTTGTCTACCCATATATGTATAGTATAGCTGTCCTTTTTGGTAAGAGGAGCTTTGATAAGAGGGGTAGCAAAGTTGCTGCTAAAGTCAGCGAGTCCGCTTTGGGTTCTATCCACTATAAAAGTCTTCTTATTAGTATCAAAGGTGTAAATGATTTTTTCTCCTTTGTTGTTTTGCAAAGTAAAATCAAATATTGAAAGTCCATTAGGTTTGATAGTAAAGCTCAATACATAGCCATTGTTATAATAGTCAGATCCTATATGTAAGGTGTCTTCGGTGAGTTTGTCCATAATGATAGAAGCCCCTTCTCTCTCCTCTCCTACCTCTTTCACAGGGAAGCTAGCCACTACCAAGTGCTCGCCATTATGGGCTAATCGGAGTTCTCTAGGGAGAGTCATTGCACTGCGGAAATTATGGGTAGGTACGACATTTCCATAATCCCAGTTATTCATCCAGCCAAGGAAAAGCCTACGTCCGTCACTTTCAGGAATATTACTCCAAGTAACTCCTGCATAGTTGTCACGACCGTAATCAATCCATAGTGGATAGGGGAGTGAGTCAGGGGTAAAGGTGGTGCCGTCAAAATCACCTATAAAGTACTGGGTAGCATTTCCTCCATTGGGTCCACCAGGGTTGATGCTGACAAAGAGCACCCATTTGGTTTTTCCCTCATAGACAAGAGGGAAGAGGTCAGGACATTCCCATACGCCTGTATGGGCGCCTATATTTTCTCCAAATTCACTGAGTTTTTCCCACTGTTTGAGATTCTTGGAAGTATAGAAAGTGATAGTCTGGGAAGTAGCCAAGGACATAATCCATTTGTTCTGAGGAGCGTACCAAAATACCTTAGGATCTCGGAAGTCTTCTATACCAGGGTTCGGGATTACAGGGTTGTGGGCATACTTGGTGAAGGTGCGTCCGTTGTCCAAGCTATAAGCGATGGATTGCGTTTGTTGCTGACCAGCCGAAGTGTAGAAGGCTACAATAGCCCCTTTGCCGAAGCCTGCGGTATTGTGCTTATCTACCACGGCACTACCCGAAAAAATAGCGCCTAATTCGTCGGGAGCAATCGCCACAGGTAGGTGCTTCCAGTGAATCATATCCTCACTTACGGCATGCCCCCAATGCATATTGCCCCAGCGTGCTCCATAGGGATTGTATTGGTAGAAGAGGTGATATTCTCCGTTGTGATATACCATGCCATTGGGGTCATTCATCCAACCATAGGGGGGCGTAAAGTGGTAATTGGGGCGATAAGTCTCTTGGTAGTTGTAGTCAAAAGTATCTGAAGGTTTTATCTGGTTGATACCTATATCACTTTTGGTAGCTTGCCCGAAGACAAGGCTGATTTTTTTGCCTTTGTAAGCCTCTACCGATAAGGGAAGCCAATATTGGATATGAGTTTTGGCAAGGCGGATATTCTGTGCAATTCCTATTTTCTCCCCATTGACTAGAAGTTGTACTGTGGTTTCTGGGGCATTATCTTCAATAGGGAGTAGTAGATATTTCTTGGAAATATCATAAGAAAGGGTATAGTTTTCCATGATGTTACTTTTGTATTGATTACTTTGTTCAATCGCATCTACAAGGATATGTCCCCAGCTGCCACGCTGGTTATCCACGATACGTAGGGTGGCTTCTTGACCTTTGTAAGCCCTTACATCCCAGCTCATTAGCTGTAAGGTTTCACTCTCTATAAGATTGTGAGTCTTATGGACGCTCTGTCCATTTACAAGCAGTTCTATATAGGTGTCTTGGGACATGCCGCCTCCTATAAGGAAATTGATATAATCTCGCTCTATACGGAAGGGCTTGCTGGTGAGCGTTCCACGAGAGTCATCCCCATTGTGGAAGCTATTGGCGAGGAACTTTCCTTCAAGGCCTACTAGGGGCTGTTGTCCAGGAAGTGCTCCTTTTTCAGGAGTTCCACCAAAGGCATCGCCCTCCATAGTCCAATTTTCAAAAGAACCAGATTCAAAATCTTCTATTATAAGGCTATCCTTATTGTCGCAGGCCGTCAGCGCTAATAAGGAAAAAGAACTATATAAGAAACTTTTTCTCATAGTATTGTAATTAAAGAGGAAATATGTCTTTTCAGAGATAGGCGCTATGCTGTGTCAAAGGTAATTATTTTTTTGTAATAAATAAATTTTTTAGTGTTTTTTATTTAAAAAAAGAATTTTTTTGTAAACGCCTGAAAGCCAAATGTAATTTTGAGTTTTGAGTTTCGGAAAACACCTGAAAACTAAAAACTAAAAACTGACAACTTTTTGATTTTAATTTTGTATCTTTGCCAGCTGAAACAGGTGAAAAAATAACTCAGATATGAACGAAGAAATAGATCTCATTTTAGAGACCACCAAAGAGGCTATGCAGGATTCTGTAGCACACTTAGAAAAATCATTACTCAATATCCGTGCAGGTAAGGCCTCTCCTCAGATGCTTGGAAGCATATTTGTGGATTACTATGGTTCACAGACGCCTTTGGCGCAAGTGGCCAATGTAAATACCCCTGACTCACGAACCATTAGCATACAGCCATGGGAGAAAAACATGCTATCGGTCATAGAAAAAGCCATCATGGTTGCCAATCTGGGCTTTAATCCTATGAATAATGGGGAAGTGATCATCATCAGTGTGCCGCCATTGACAGAGGAACGCCGTAAGGAGTTAGTCAAACAAGCCAAAGGCGAAAGTGAAGAAGCAAAAATAGGGGTGCGTAATGCACGCCAAGAGGCCAATAAGGAGATTAAGAAAACAGAATCTTCTGATGATATTAAAAAAGACGCAGAAGAACGCGTACAGAAACTTACTGATAAGTATATCAAGCAGATAGATGAAATTCTCGCTAAGAAGGAAGCAGAAATCCTTAAGGTGTGATAGGGTACTTTGATTATTTTACCCAGCTTTTGGACTTTGTTTTACAAAATTAATTTTTTATGGATACAACAACCCCTTTTTTAAAAAGTATGCCCCTTGAGGATCTTAGAAAACAAGCCTTGGAGGATTATATGATAGCTGTTCTCAGCCGCGAATGTAGTCTTGCTGGGCGAAGAGAAGTGCTTACAGGAAAGGCTAAATTTGGTATCTTTGGAGATGGAAAGGAATTGCCACAGATAGCTATGGCACGTGCTTTCCAAAAAGGAGATTTCCGCAGTGGCTACTACCGAGACCAAACTTTTATGATAGCCATAGGTGAATACACACCTAAGCAGTTTTTTGCAGGAATCTATGCAGATAATGATGTCACCCATGAACCTCATAGTGGTGGGCGACAAATGGGGGGGCACTTTGCTACCCATAGCCTTGATGAGCAAGGAAACTGGAAGAGGTTGGTAGATCAATACAATACAGCCAGTGATGTGTCTTGTACTGCAGGGCAGATCCCGCGCTTGGTAGGACTTGCTCAAGCCTCCAAGATATACCGCAGTCTTTCTATTCCCAATAGTGAGAATTTTTCCAATAATGGAAATGAGGTGGCTTGGGGAACTATAGGTAATGCAAGTACTAGCGAAGGTCTTTTCTTTGAAGCCTTCAATGCAATAGGAGTGTTACAGGTGCCTGTAGTGATGAGTGTATGGGATGATAATTACGGTATTTCTGTGCCGGCTTCCTACCATACCGTTAAGGAAAGTATCTCCGAGGCACTCAAAGGATTCCAGCGTGATTCCAATCATAAGGGCTTTGATATATACACAGTGAAAGGGTGGGATTATCCTTCCCTAATGGAGATTTACGCCAAGGCAGGAAACCTCGCACGTACCGAACATGTACCTTCCCTAATCCATGTTACTGAACTTACACAGCCCCAAGGTCACTCCACTTCAGGCTCTCATGAGCGCTACAAATCTCAAGAACGCCTTGAGTGGGAAAGAGAATATGACTGTAATGTACAATTCCGTAAGTGGCTTATAGATACAGGCTTCGCTTCCGAAAACGAGCTACAAGCCATAGAGGAAGAGGCTAAAAAAGAAGTGAAAGATGCCAGAGATAAGGCTTGGAATGAATATATAACTCCTATCAAAGCGGCCAAGCGAGAGCTGATTAATCTGATCTATGAGATGGAAAAAGAGTGCTTCTATAGCCTTGAAATCTCTCAACTGAAAGATGCGCTTGCTGAAATAGAAGTGCCGCTGTATCGTGATATTGTCAGTACCGCTCGCAAGGTATTGCGCTATGCAGCAGGTGAGGAGAATACACCTACAGAGAATCTAAAGAAATGGCTCAGAGATATCCTTGAAAAGCTACAAGAGCGTTATAGTTCCCATTTGTATAGTGAGGATGATAAGAATCCACTTTTTGTGCAACAGGTAGCCCCTGAGTATGCTCCTGATGCTCCAGAGGTAGATGCTCGTATTGTGCTTAGGGATAACTTTGACGCCCTTTTTGCCAAATATCCTAACCTACTTACCTTTGGTGAAGATACAGGAAAGATAGGAGATGTGAATCAAGGATTGGAAGGCCTGCAAGAAAAATATGGGGTAACCCGTATAGATGACACCAGTATCCGAGAGTCCTCTATCATAGGGCAAGGAGTAGGTATGGCTATGCGTGGGCTAAGACCTATTGCAGAAATCCAATATCTAGACTATACCCCCTATGCCTTGCAGACTCTTACGGATGATTTGGCCACACTAAGCTACCGTACTTGCGGCTACCAGAAAGCCCCTTTGATTGTACGTACGCGAGGTCATCGTTTGGAAGGTATCTGGCACTCCGGATCACCTATGGCAGGATTGCTTAACTTCCTTCGCGGGGTGTATTTCCTAGTGCCTCGTAATATGACTAAGGCAGCAGGTTTCTATAATACTTTGCTCAAGGGGAACCAACCTGCTTTCGTAGTGGAATGTCTCAATGGTTATCGTACAAAAGAGCTTATGCCTAGCAATTTGGGCGAATTCACTACACCTATAGGGGTAGTGGAGACCATCCGTGAAGGACGTGATATAACGGTAGTTTCCTATGGGTCTACTTTGCGTATAGTAGAGCAAGCAGCCAAAGAACTTGATAAAGTAGATATCAGCGTTGAGATTATAGATGCTCAATCACTGATTCCTTTCGACATCAACCACGATACAGTGAAGAGTGTTCAGAAAACGAATAACCTACTCATCGTAGATGAAGATGTGGAAGGAGGGGCTTCGGCTTATCTGATGCAGGAGATTGTGGAAAAACAGAATGCTTATCGCTATTTGGATAGCAAGCCACAAACACTTACTGCTAAATCGCACCGACCTGCCTATGCCTCCGATGGGGATTATTTCTCTAAACCCAATGTAGAGGATGTGTTTGAAAAGGTATATGCGATTATGAATGAGATCAATCCTATTAAATACCCTGAATTTAGGTAATAGGTAACAGTTAAAAAGTAAAAGGTAACAGTTAATGCCAATAATGATTAATGATTAATGCCATTAATTTTATTGGCATTAATCATTAATCATTAATTATTTATGAAGTGTGCAATTATTACAGGAGGTTCCAGAGGGATAGGACGAGCTATTTGTGAGAAATTAGCCGTAGATAGCCCCTATCATATATTGATTAACTACCAAAGCAATGAGCAAGCCGCCCAAGAGACGCTTGAAAGTGTTCAACGCTTGGGAGGAACAGGTGAGTTGCTTCGTTTTGATGTGACAGATAAAGAGCAAACCGAACAAGTACTTTCCCAGTGGCAAGAGGCTAATAAGGAAGCACAAGTAGAGGTGATTGTCAATAATGCGGGAATTACCCGAGATGGGTTATTTATGTGGATGCCTTATGAGGAGTGGGATAAAGTACTGAAAACTACCTTAGACGGGTTTTACCATGTAACTCACTTTTTCTTACAAAAAATGCTACGCCAACGCACAGGGCGAATCATCAATGTGGCTTCCGTATCAGGAGTGAAAGGAACAGCAGGGCAGGTGAATTATTCTGCAGCGAAGGGAGCTTTAGTGGCGGCAACTAAGGCGCTGGCACAAGAGGTAGCCAAGCGCAATATCACAGTGAATGCTGTAGCTCCTGGTTTTATACAGACGGATATGACCGCTGAATTGGATGAAAAAGAACTCTGTAAACTTATTCCTATGGGGCGCTTTGGCAAGGCACAAGAAGTCGCCGAATTGGTAAGTTTCTTGGCCTCAGAGAAAGCAAGTTACATCACAGGGGAGGTAATCCATATCAACGGAGGCATTTATTCTTAAGAAAGGGGCGCACTCAACCACTGGGTGAGGGTGATAAATTCAGCAACAGAGAGCATCTCAGGACGCTTGTCAAACAGAGGTTCTGTCTTGAGGGCTTCGCGCTCCAAGAGGAAGGATTTGAGACTGTTGCGCAAAGTCTTGCGGCGCTGACCGAAGGCTGTTTTTACTACTAAGAAAAAGGTCTTTTCATCACAAGGGAGGCTATAATCCTCCTTGCGCCTGAGGCGAATAACCCCACTTTTTACTTTTGGAGGAGGGTTAAATACATGTTCAGGTACGGTGAATAGGTATTCTGTCTCATAAAAGGCCTGAGTAAGGACAGAGAGGATACCATAGGACTTGCTTCCAGGTCCCTCACAGATACGTTCTGCTACTTCTTTCTGGAACATACCTGCAAACTCAGGTACAAAAAAACGAATCTCCAAAAGCTTAAATACAATCTGAGAAGAAATATTGTAAGGGAAATTCCCTATAATGGCAAAGGGTTTCTTGTCAAAATAATTGACAATGTCAAACTTTAGAAAGTCTTCGGAGAGGATATGTCCTCTTAACTTAGGGAAATAAGCTTCTAGGTAAGCTACCGATTCCTTATCAATCTCAATAACAAAAGTTTCTGTATCTTTCTCTAAAAGGAATTGGGTAAGTACTCCCGTACCTGGCCCTATCTCCAATATCCGCTCATAACCATTCAGAGAGAGGGTTTGCGCTATTTGTTGGGCAATATTTAGGTCTGTGAGGAAGTGTTGTCCTAAGTGTTTTTTGGGCTGTACGGAGGATTTTTGGGACATATATTATTTCTGCTTTAAATTTTGACAATGGTAATCCCTTTGTCTATACTATCAAAATCATTATCTGAAGTTACTAAAATCCAATTATTTCTGGCACAGAGTTCAAGGTAGTAAGCGTCATTGAAGTCAATATGAAAGTTCTCCATAATAGGATCAAGGGCTATAGCATTGAAGCTATCGGGGTATTTTTCAACAATATCCAGTTGGTATATAAATCTAACCAATGATTTTACCTCTGTTAGTTTATCCTGAAAATCTGTAGTTGGTTTATAATCTCTCTTATAATCAGCCCCATAGTTCTGAGTACGGTCTTTCCATAAATTGAAGTAAAAGCGTATAGTTGTATTGGTAAATTCACTAATGACAAGACTGACTAAAGCTATTTGAGAATTATGATGTTCTATTTTTGATAGAAAATTACTTACTTTTCTTTGCTTCTTAGGGTTATTGTTAATGGGAGAACATAAGGAAATCCAAATATTATTATCAAAGAAATAAGTTTGGTTACTTTTGAATTCAGATTCAAATTCAAATTGAGTGTAAATAGTATTAGACATTGCTAAAAAGTATTTTTAATAGCTCTTTCGAAGGCTTCAGGATCAGCGATATATTGTTTTGTATATTTTATTACCATATCAAGAAGGACTTTGTTTGTGCCTTCTATGTTTTTTAATATCAAATGATTGTTTAGAAAATCACTATCAAAATCCTTATAAAGCTCACCAATAGCAGCATGTAGGAAAGCAGGAATCACCAAAGTAATGCCTTGGAAGTCTAAGATAACTTTCTTTTCCTCAGTAAGGGCTTGAAAAATGAGCGCATATACTTTCTCTCCATCTTCGTAAGTGATGGCAGTGTCATGCTGCAAGATATTTTTTAGGCGCAAACGTGTTTCATCTGTCGTTTTAGGCGTGTAGTCATTTTTAAAAATAAAGGCTAAAGTTTCCATACGAATAAAAATTGAGGGTTAATCCGCTATTAGTAGGCAAAGATAGTAAATATTTTTCATTAATCCATTAGTCTTTAGTCATTAATTTGTGTATATCTTCTATGAGCATAGTGATACCTTCTTGGGTCATGCCATTATAGAAAAGAATGGGTTTGCCGTTTTCTTTTCGGCAAACGATATTCCCTTTGGTATCTACTAAGGCAAAGAGTCCAGAATGTTCAAAATTTTCGGGGGTATTGCCTGCTTTGGCGTAGATATTGAACCCCTCATTGGCTGTACGATAGATGTCTTCTTCTTTCCCTGTAAGCAGATGCCAATGAGGCGAATGTACACCTTTTTCTTGGGCATAGGCTTGTAATACTTCAGGGGTATCAGTTTCAGGGTCTATGGAGAAAGAAGCAATACCGATGGAGTTGTCAGGGAAGGCGTTCTGTACGGCTACCATGTGCGTGGTCATGATAGGACAAATGGTGGGGCAGGAGGTAAAGAAGAAGTCCGCTACCCATATTTTCCCCTTAAAATCTCGATCGCAGAAAGGCTGATTATGCTGGTCAGTGAAGCAGAAAGAAGGCGCTTTTCCCACAACAAACAACCCATGAGTCTCTTGCTTTCTCAAAGCGTGGATTCCCCATGCACTACCTGCTAAAAGGGCTATGGTAAGGCAGATGTATAAAACAGTGGTTAGTTTTTTCCCCATGACTGAAAAAAATGAAAAGCGAATAGTGAAAGGCGAGCCCTCCACTATTCACTTATCTGATGAAATTATTACTTAGTTTAGTCTAAATACGATAGGATAAGAGAAGATTACCGCAACGGGTCTTTCACGTTGTTTTCCAGGGATAAGTCTTGGGAGCTTCTCAATCACACGTCGGGCTTCTTTCTCTAAGATTTTATCTTTACCTTGGGCATTGATTACCTCTACATTTCCGTCCTTTTTGATACGGAACTGTACCACAACACGTCCTTGAGAGCCCATTTGCATAGCTGTCTCAGGATATACAAGGGTTTTACTTACAAAAGCGTCTAAGGCTTTTTTGAAGCATCTTTCTTGTTCTTCCTTAGGTACATTCTTGCATTCCTCGAACATAGGTTTTTGCTCAATAGCGAAGAACTGTACATCATCCTGAATATCGTCATCACCAGTACCTGTACCTCCTGGTACACCCGTGGTGTTGATTTTAGGTGGTGCTACATTGCTAGCTTCTTCCTTATTAGTATCGGTGGACTTGAAATCAGTATCTACCTTTTGATCATCATCTACTCGCTTAAGCACATCGGGTGGAATTTCTACTTTTTTTTCAGGTTCAGGAGGAGGTGGTGGCGGAGGTGTATTCTCTTCCATGACAACGTCTTGCACGTTTTCAGAAAGGTCTTCCAGCTTGTCAAATTCTATTTTCTTTTTGCCCTCTTCTACGGATTTGTAGTTAATCGCATAGAGGCTGGCAAAAGTAGCTATGGCAAGCCCGATAGAGAAAAATAAACCTACGCGTTTCTTGAGGTCTACATTGGGGTTTTTTTTGGGTTTCATAGGTAGTTTTTTAGGGGTTTCGTGTGTTTAAGTGATAATCAATAATTGTGCCAATTTTATTTTTTTGGCAAAAAATTATTTATATTGGTGATACAGCTCACTTACTTTATCCCAATTGATAACATTGAAGAAGGCTTCAATATAGTCAGCACGGCGATTTTGGTAATTTAGGTAATAGGCATGTTCCCATACGTCCAATCCTAAGATAGGAGTACCACACTTGATGTGGGACATAAGCGGATTATCTTGGTTAGGGGTAGCACAAACAGCTACTTTCCCTCCTTTTTCTACCGCAAGCCATGCCCAACCTGAACCAAATTGGGTAGCAGCAGCTTTGGAGAAAGCCTCCTTGAAAGCCTCAAAGGAACCAAAGGCAGCTTCTATGGCTTTGGAGAGCTCTTCAGAAGGGGTAGTTTTCTTAGGTGTAAGGATTTGCCAGAACAAATTGTGGTTGTAATACCCGCCCCCATTATTGCGAACCGCTTTGTTCTCTGGGTCTAAGTTCTGTAAAATCTCCTCAATTGTTTTTCCTTCAAGGGGAGTCCCCTTGATAGCATTATTTAGATTATCAGTATAGGCTTTGTGGTGTTTGGTGTAGTGAATTTCCATAGTACGCGCATCTATATGAGGCTCCAAAGCATCATAGGCGTAAGGAAGTTGAGGTAAATTAAATGACATAAAAATTTATTTTTTAGTAATAAAGTACAAAAGTATAAAAAAAAGCAATACAAACGAAGAATTTCTTCAACAAGGGCTGTTATTTTTTTCTTAATAACACTAAGCTGTGTTCTTTCCCTAAGTATTGGTTGTATAGTAATATATATTGGACTGGTCTTGGTAGCTGCCTTTCAGGATAGCTCTGTAATATAAAGGGTAATCCCTCAAGGGTGTTATACTTACAAGCTAAATACATTCCTATGGCAGAAGCTGTGAAGAACTCTCCGCTTAAGTGCTTGTAGATGAGTATAGGAGTGGAAGGGAAAAGGTTATCAAAGCTATCAAAAAAAGGTCTGTCCTCTTGGTTTTCACTTCGTCCAGAGATAACAAGGTCAATGTCCGTCAAGGTACGGCCGCTTTGGGTAAGGAAGTGGCTAACGAAGGCTTCGATCTCGTTGGGAGCTAGGCTGTAACGAATCTCCACATTGAGCAGTTCTGCTACCGTTTGCTCCGAACAGGTATCAGAGAGTGCAAAGAAAGTAGCCCCTTCCCCTAGGCGAATCCCAGAAGTGTTGGGTTGCAAGATAGGGCAGGGGAGCGTTGCTTTGTCCTTGATAATCCCTGCTAATTCATATAGGTAGGTGGTATGTGGGCTATGCTCATCAATCCCTCCGACTAAGATATGTTGTAGTTGGTCTTGCTCCATGTGCATCTTGGCTTCCAATAGCGCGCTTTCGAAGGAACAAGCTCCATTGACATACGTCAGGTTCATGCCCTTGCACTGCAAGTTGATGGCAATTTGTCCTGCTACTGTATTGTGGGTGGATTGGATAAAAGCTGTTGGAGTGAGGTGCTGCTCTTGGTTATCCAAGAGTGTTTTTAGGAATTTTTCAGAGTCCTGTAAGCAGCCCATACCTGTGCCTACGAGAATAGCTTGGGGCAAGGGAAGTTGTGCTTGCTTTAAGGCTTCAGAAGCGGCAACCATGCCCATTTTCACACTTTTGGACATACGCCTAATGGCTGCAGGAGGAATATAGTCTTTGTATGGAGGTTCCATAGCATAGAGGATATTTTCCTTAGCATTTTCGCAAAAACTGTTGGGGAATTCTCCTGAGAAGGAAGGTTGGGCGGAGATACATGAGAGGCCGTTGATAAAAGTTCTGCTCATAAGCGGACGTTTTTGGAGAGTGGTTTTATAAAAAAAGGCTGTCCCAAGACAACCTTTCTTCATACTTTGTGTAAGCTAAAAAATTATTTTCGTATTTCTTTGATACGAGCTTTCTTACCACGCAATTCACGGTAGTAGAAGATACGCGCACGACGTACTTTACCGTATTTGTTCACTTCGATTTTTTGGATAGCAGGCATGTTGATAGGGAAGATACGCTCTACACCTACCTCACCGGACATTTTACGAATGGTAAAAGTCTCAGTAGCTCCTGTACCACGGCGTTGGATTACCACACCTCTGAAGAACTGAACGCGGGATTTTTCTCCTTCCTTGATTTCATAATACACTGTAATAGTGTCCCCTGTGGAGAATTCAGGGAAATCTTTCTTAGCGATGAAATTGTCTTGTACGTACTTTAATAAAGACTCCATAAAAGTATAAAAATTAAGTATTACCTAAGCAACATACACGTCCCTCGCCAGAGGTTACTTAGCGGGCGCAAAGTTAAATATAATTTTTCAAATGTGCAAATCTTAGCCATTAAGTTTTTAACGAGGTAGTTATTTGGGGGTGATTCCCAAAGTATCATTAGATAAGAATATCTCAAAAAGCCCAATGGAGAACAGAATTGTCTTTGTAAAAAAGAGTGGTCACTTAAATTCAGTGGGGAGAAACACTTCTATTGGGTCATTATCTGTCATAGTTTAGTTCTATGTACCAATGATTGCCTAATTCCTTGACTAAATGACAATTTTTCATTGAGTTATAACGCTTTTCGGACATATCTGTCTCTGGTGGACAGACTTCCACATCGCTTGTCTTGTTGAAATTTCTTTTTGTATAAATGAAATTTTTATCAACGCCCCAACCTATTCCCCCATAGGAATAATAATTAAAAGTAATTTCATCATTGGAGCGTACAAATATTCCGCTGCATTGTATGTTTTGTAGTAAAGAATCCAACTTTCTTCTTTTGTCAATACTCAATTGATTGAAATAAATAGAATCCTTTACATTTTTAAATTTTCCATTCAACAAAACAGGAGGATAATCAAAAGCGGAAATAGTATCCTCTGCCATGATTTGCTGAATCATCTCAAAATCAGTCTTATGGCTGTTAAAATGATTTATCATTTCCCTATCGGTTGGGTCTTTTACAGTTGGGTTACAGCCTTTTATGGCAAATAATATTAATAATAAGAAAGGTATTTGCACCGTTCTATCTTTGAAGATTTTTTTACTTTTATAGGTATCTATAACTTTTTTCATAATAGTTTCTTCTGTCAATACCTCATTTAAAGAGCGTTCGATATAACGAAAGCTCATGTTAAGTCAGATTCTATAGGCTGTTTCTAAAAGATTCTTCCTCCTGTGGAAAGCAAGCCCAAAAAGATCTCAAAAAATTCTCCCTTTAAGCATATACCTCCTGAAACGCCTTTTACAATATCCCTATCATCAGTAGAGAAAGCATAACCTGCATAAATATCTATATAATCAGTGTTCAATAACCCTACCTTGCCCAAAATGCCATAAGAAGTGTATCCTACCGCTAAGTATCTTCTTCCATCTCGTGTTAGGAAACACTTCAGCCCAGGCTCCACAATTGCCTTGAAATCACCTTGGTAAGAGGTAAGATGTAAGCCCAAGTAAGGACATAAGTAATTATTGGGGAAATTCAACTCAGAGTAGAATGTATTTCTCCCTATATAGTTATACCCAAATTGTATAGAATAAAGCAAAGGTAACCCCATGTGAACCCCTGTAGTAATCCCATTGAGGTATTCCTGATTTTTGTCTTTAGCAAAAGCATATCCTATGTATAGGGAGGTGCTTCCCATTTCTTTTATCCTTGCACTTAGGCGAGGCTCTACCGATTGAGGAGTAAGATATCCGCCTAATGACACGCCTCTCCAACCCATCTCTCCGCCGATCTCAGGAATAACCGTGTGTAGCCCATTCTTAAATAGGGCATATCCTCCCAATGAAAGTTGGTAATGCCACTTTTTTGGTAGAGATAGGTAACGATAGTACCCTTGTACGTATAACGCCTCTTTGTTTATAAAGCTCAGCCCCACATTCATATAGAAGCGATGCTGGTGTTTTTTTATCTTTAATGTCTGATAGAGGCTGTCGTGTACATAGCTTTTGATAAATATGCTATCTTTCGTATAGCTAACACTTGTGCTATCTGCCTGTGCATACAGATTGATTACTAAGCTACAAAAAAGAATACAGGCAAAGTTCTTCATGTGATTTTGATGGAATGGGGTAATTTGCTTGACAAAGATAAGGAAAATAATTTAGAAAAGCAATATATTTTTAAAACAGATATTTCTTTAACAAAAAGAAAGCATATAGAAAAAGTTGTGTATTTTCTCGATTATTATTTCTTTGATTGAAAAAAAATGAGTATTTTTGTGGCTTAAAACCAATTATTGAAAATGAAATACAAAATACTCTTTGCTTCCCTCCTATCTTTGCCTATGTGGGGACAACAAAAGTTGTGGTCACTTGCTGACTGTATCAACTATGCTGTAAATAACAATATAACCGTTAAGAAAACGCAGTTGGGACAGCAGACCGCTGCTATTAACTTAGACCAAGCCAAGAGCAATCGCCTACCTGCTGTTAGTGGGAATATCTCGGCCAATGCTAATAATGGTTCCGTAATTAATCAGATTACCAACAATAGGGTGAACCAAACCACTATAACCAATAGTATGGGAGTGAGTGCCTCCATGCCACTCTATGAAGGAAACAAACTCAATCTACAAATAGAGCGTGCTACGCTTGCCCTAGAACAAAATGACTTATATGTAAAAGAGGCACAGAATAACATCACCCTAAGTGTCTTGGAGGCTTACCTGCAAGCACTCTACCAATATGAAAATATCACAGTGGCTAAGAATACGGCTCTTTCCTCTGAAGAACAATTGACTCAAGCACAACAGAAATATGAGAATGGTGCTATAGCTAAGATTGATCTTATTGAGATAGAAACGCAACATGCAAATAATCAGTACAATGTAGTATTGGCTAAAAACCAATACGAGAACCAAGTACTGACCCTTAAGCAGCTCTTGGAACTTCCTCCAGGCACGGAATTTGGTATTGAGATTATCCGAAAAGAGGACGTTAGCGCTCCTATAGCCAATAAGGAAGAGGTATACAGACAGGCATTGGAGCAGCTACCGACTACCAAAATATATGACAAGCAAAAGGAACTCGCTCAGAAAGACATCCAAATTGCTAAGGCAGGTTTTCGCCCTTCACTCTCCCTCAGTGGGGGAATCAATACGGGCTATTCGGATAGAGATACAGAGAAATATATGACACAGCTGAAAAATAACTTTGGACAGACCATAGGGCTTTCTCTTAATATTCCTATCTTTTCCCGTTACCAAAACAAGAACAATGTAGCCTTGGCTCGACTCTCTGAATCCCAAGCAGAGCTAGATCGCAAGCAAGCCGAGAAGGATCTCTATACCAAGATAGAGACCGCTTGGCACAATGCTACTACCCGTCAGGCACAGGAAGTAGCCTCCAAAAAAGCACGTGATAATGCTAAGTTGGCTTACGAGTTGGCTGAGAAAAAACATGAGTTTGGTAACCTAACCAATACCGAACTCCTAGTTAGTAGGAATACCTATCTCAATGCAGAACAGACCTATTTGCAGAACAAATATATGGTGTTGCTCTACCAACAATTGTTGAATTTCTATCAAGGAAAAGAGATAGCGATTAATGACTAGAGACCAATGACCAGTAGGGGCGAATGGTCATTCGCCCTTAGTGATAAAACCCTCGTTGGTGAGAATCATATACTCGCTTGCAAGTATTCAACGACACTGGCTTGTACCTAATTATAGAAAATATTAAAATACGTATTATCATAGAAAAATAAAAGAATGAAGAAGATATTAAGAACAACTATATTTGCCGTATTGCTTGTGGGTATAGGCTATGCAGGATATCACTTTTTCTTTAAGGAGAAACCTGCCATAATAGTCCTACAAAAAGAAAAGGTAGAAAAAGGGGATGTAACCACAGAGGTAACAGCCACAGGAAGTGTGCAACCTGTTGATGAAATAGAGGTAGGTACACAAGTATCTGGTTTGGTCAGCAAAATATATGTGGATTACAATTCCCAAGTGAAAAAGGGGGAGCTTATTGCCGAGTTGGACAAAACCAATCTGCAGGAGAATGTCATCAACGCTCAGGCTAATTACAACGCAGCACTGAACGAAGTTTCCTATTACCAACAAAACTATGATAGGAAGAAAAATATGTATGATAACCAAATCATTAGCAAAGCGGATTACGAACAAGCGTATTACCAACTGCATAACGCCAAGGCAGCAGTAACTCAGCGCCTTACGTTGCTCAATCAGGCAAAGACCAATCTGGGTTATGCCAATATCTATGCGCCTATCGATGGGGTGGTCTTGAGTAGGGAGGTAGAGGTAGGACAGACTGTAGCTGCTTCCATCAGTGCACCAACCCTTTTTAAGATAGCTAAGGATATTAAGAAAATGCAAGTGGAGGCCAATGTAGATGAGGCAGATATAGGACAAGTGAAAGTAGGTCAGCGAGTTACCTTTACCGTGGATGCGTATCCTTTGGAAGAGTTCCAAGGAGAGGTCTCCCAAGTAAGGCTTTCACCGACTACCACTTCCAATGTGGTTACCTATACCGTAATAGTAGATGCTCAGAATCCAGAAGAGAAACTAAAACCAGGTCTTACCGCAACGATTGTTATCTATACCAATGAACTCAAGGGCGTTACCATAGTTAATAATAAAGCAATTAATTTCTCCCCAGACCTTGCGCTCTTGGCTGAATATTACGTGCAGAAGGGAATCAATGCTTCCATGCCACAGGTGGAGCGTAGCAAAGGAAAGAACAAACATGTATGGGTAGAAAATCCCGATGGTAGTCTCTCTCAAAAAGCTATTGTGATAGGTAGCAATGACGGTATCCATGTAGAGGTCGTCAGTGGCATTAGCCAAGGAGAAGAGGTAGTCACTTCACTCAATAGCTTCAATCCTTCGGCTAAGGCAACGGATAATCAACAAGATGGTAGTAGTCCATTTATGCCTAAGCCACCTCATAGAAGACAGAACTCTAAAGCAAAATAGGGGAATCATGGCAAAAACAATCATTGAGATAAATGACCTAAGAAGGGAGTTTAAGATGGGAGGGGAGATCCTACAGGTACTCAAGGGAATACACTTGAATATTTATGAGGGAGAGTTTGTTACCATCATGGGGCCTAGTGGTTCGGGCAAGTCGACCTTGCTCAACATATTAGGCTGCTTGGATAGGCCTACTTCCGGAGATTATATATTGGACGGTATATCCGTTAGGAATATGTCTAAGAATGAATTAGCCCATGTGCGTAATACCAAGATAGGCTTTATCTTTCAGGCTTATAACCTCTTGGCGCGCACCTCTGCTATAGAGAATGTAGAGCTACCGCTGATGTACAACCCTAAGATATCCGCCAAAGAACGCCGTGAGCGCGCCATAGAAGCGCTCAAGAAAGTAGGTTTGGAATCCCGCCTGCACCATATGCCTAGTGAACTCTCAGGAGGGCAACAGCAACGTGTGGCCATCGCACGTTCCTTGGTGAATGACCCTGTGATTCTCTTGGCCGATGAGGCTACGGGAAACCTTGATACCCGCACTTCCTATGAGGTCATGGAGTTATTCCAAGAACTTAATGATAAGGGTAGCACCATAGGCTTTGTAACCCATGAGGATGACATTGCCCAATTCAGCAAACGTACCGTAGTACTTAAGGATGGTAATATCATCAAGGATAACCTTATAGAAAATAGGTTTGATGCGAAAGAAGAGCTGAGGAAAATAAAATCAGGGTTCAGTGATCAGTAGTTAGAGAATGACTATAGCCATGAAACAATTAATAACTTTTATATATGAAAAGATTTCTAATTTTAGTTCTTATGAGTATAGGGGTGTTTCTCTCTTGTCAGAAGCAAGAGAAGCCTGAAGACACGCCCGTAGTCCCTGAATCACCACAATATCCGATGGGACTGATAACCAATAGCAAGGCAAATGCTTCCTACCCTGAACATCTTTTTGAGAGGGGAAACCAATTGCCTTTCTCTCTCACGCTAAATTTCCCACAGGATGTAAGCGCGATCCCTTATTATAACCAGTTGAACATGGGCAGCGCTCCTGCCTTTGCCTGTTCGGTAGTGCTTTCTTATGCTATCAATTTTAATAAAAGAGGCATGTCTTTCTCTGATGCTGATTTTTTCTTTTCTCCCAGCTATCTCTTTAACCAGACGCGATTGGATCCTAAGGACTGCCTCAAGGGAGGGGCTACCATAGGGCACACACTTGCATTAGTAGAAAGTAAAGGAGTACCTCCTATTTCCCTCTTTCCATATAATACAGAAAGTGGTTGTAACACCCAGCCCTCTAAGGCGCATTATACAATAGCAGCACGCAGCAAGATACGTTCTTTTGCTACCATTAAGCTAGATTATTATAGTTTTAGAGCTGCTATTAAGGAAGATATGCCTATCATTATAGGGGCTAATATACCCGCTACCTTTATGAGCCTTTTCAAGCAGGCAGGGGAGTATATCTATACCGTGCGTGATTATAGGGAGGATCACAAGATATTGGGTAGGCATGCCATGGTTGTGGTGGGCTATGACGCTACTAAAGGAGAAAACGGAGTGATAAAAGTGTTGAACAGTTGGGGTAGAGGTGGTTACAAGGGCACAGGCTATGTAGAGATAGATGCAGCTCTTATAGGAAGCATGATAGATGAGGCCTTTGTCATCGATGGGCTTTATGACAAATATGCTCCCTTTGACGAAGAACCCAAGCCCGATCCTAATCCTATACCTGATCCTGATCCAAAACCTACGCCTGATCCTGCACCAGACCCTAAGCCAGCGCCAGATCCAGCACCCAAGCCTGACCCAGCACCTGATCCTAACCCTGACCCGAAACCAGATCCTGCGCCAACACCCGACCCATCGCCTCAGCCGGATCCTACGCCGGATCCATCACCAACACCCGATCCTACGCCCGACCCATCGCCTCAGCCAGATCCCAAACCTAATCCCAATCCAACACCTGATCCCAATCCAACACCTGATCCTGAGCCACAGCAGACTTATTCTGTAAGTCCTGAAGAGGTACCTTATCTCCCTGCTGGGACTTGTCGTGTAAATCAAGAAACGGTTATAGATAAAATTACAGGTGCAGCAACAACTGTACAAGTGGATAACGGGGGGAATCTGCGTATAACCCTCAGAGTACGCAAAACAGATGGTAGTACATTCTTACGAGGCGGAAGATTCTTTGTTAAATATGATAATTTCTGCAATAGGCCTATAGATGAAGAAGGAAAGCCTTATCAGTCAGGGATATATGAAATTACAGAGACAATTACCCTAAGTAGCGCAGATATAGACGCTCAAGGAAAGGTTATATACCTACTTACTAGAGCACAAGGCGGCACTAATGAAAGGAACTATTGTGCTATTAGAATTACACCTAACTAGTTAATAAAAGATCGAGAAATAAAGCAAATCCCCTTTGATTATTCTTTTCAAAGGGGATTGATTTTTATCGTTTCAAATCGCTCATTTTTACATAACCACCAAGTGTTAGCCCATAGCCATCAGTAACTATGTATACACGAACTAATTGATTATACCTATAGACACAGTTCTGTTTGTTATAATTATCTCCACACTTAGTATAACAATAAGCCTCTTCTGCAATTACTTTATAAAGAGTATAGCAATTTTCGGGACGGGAATATTCTTTGTAGGATCTCTCTACTTGTTCTTTTTCCTCCTGTAAGAGAGTATATTCTCTGTATAAGCTATCGCTATACCTTATAAAGTACTCTCTTTCTTTCTTAACTCCTTTTAGTTGTTCAGATATCTCAGAATTGGTGTTCTTAAGTTTTTCTTGCTCTGAGGTTAGGTATATATTTTGCTGGGATAAACTATCTATCGTTTCTCTTTTTTCCCATAGGTCATCCGTTAAACCATGGATCATACTATCACGGCTTTTCAGATTGTCGTTAAAGATAAACAGTCCAATACCACAAGCTATCAATAGTAGGCAGAGAAAGAATATGGCACGATATTGTTTCTTTTGTCTTAGGAGTTTGGCATATTCACCATCAAGCTCTTTCTTTTCTCTGTAGAGTTGTGTGTATTTTTTCTGGATTTGCTCTAAAGCAGAAGCCTTTTTGGTGCCATTGGTAATAACTACTTCATCATATTGTTCTATGGCCGTCTCTATATAATCATTTCCTTGTTTTATAGAAAGGATATTGCTTCCATAGCCAACTCTGAAGGAAGGAAGTATAGGGGCAAAATCGTCTTTTAACTTATCTATTTCGGATTGGAAGAACTTTTTGATATAAGCGATTTCTATTTCTTTCTCTCCGAACTCATTGACAACGAAAGACATGCTTCCATTATCCTCAAAGTGTAGTAGTTCCCCCCTAAGAGCAGTTTCCTGATAAGCTAACTCGAATATGTCGAAAAGCTCTTGTGTTTTTTTGCAATAGCAATTGTTGAACACCAAGCAGAATCCTATATAGCTGTTGTTCTTTCCTAAAGGAATAAACCTATGGTAGATGTAATACACCAGTAATCCCTCTCTTGAGATGGTTAGTTGCGCATTACCTTTTCCCTTGGGAGAGAAGTTTTGAAAAAGAGTGCTTTTGCCCCCCGCTGGATATTGCTTGTATCCGCTGGGGGTGCCAAATATATAGAAGTCTACATTCATTATTCCTTAAAGAATTTGATCCATTTGTTTTTCATATCAACTGAAATTTCTTTGAATTTTTTGAAGACAGATTGGCCTAAGAGTAGGGGGGCATCCATATTATCAACCACGAGTGCCTCCACATTGTATAGGGTGATTTGGTCTCCTATTTTTACTTCACGGAGATTGACACGCAGGCCTACGGAGATATTTCCATCGGCGGTTTGGAAGAGAGCAGGACCATCTTCGAGCAAGTCGTCACTGGTAAGACTTCCTTTTTGGAATAGATACTGAGCTTCCGCAAGGGTAATACAAGTGGTAGAAGCCCCTGTATCAAAGATCATTTCAAAGCCTACATTATTGACCTTTATAGGTAGGGTGATCAGGTCGTTCCCCTTTTGGTTATAAGGGACATTGATACTTCCGTCGTTTGTACTATTGTAAGCGGTTGGGTCGGTATTATAGAGTGTATCTGCATACGCTCCATTGTAGAAAGACGACAAGTCCTCTACCCCTTCTCCTAAGGAGAGCGCAGGGGGATCTTCCTCTTCTTGGTAGGAGGTACTCCCACTTCCGCAAGCCATAGTCCAGCAGAGCGGAAGAAGCAGCAAGCGCTTATAGAAGCTATTTGTAGATAGTGTTGGCAAGAGTTTCATATTTTTTAGCTTGTTGTATGTAGAAATCTTTTTGTTCTCTTGAAAGTGGTGCTACAATGTTGCTGTTAAGATTGTATATTTTATTAAATATTTCTTTAGCCTCTGAGAGTTTTTTCTTTTTATCCTCCTCATTGGCAGTCTTTTCTACCTCTTCAAGCAGTAGAGTACAGGTGTGAAGATCCTTTATAAGGTTAAATTGTGCTCTTCGGTTAGGGTTTACTTGTGTTTCGGTTACCTCAGGCATAAAGTTCTCTAAGAAAATAGAGCTGTCTTCTATATTGAGCCACTCATCTATCTTAGGGTCATATTTGGGCTGTTTTTTTTTCTCAACCATCACCTCTGTTACCACAGCTGTTTTAGCCGTCTCTACCTTAGGCGCTATATAAGGAACTAATATCCCATTGACTTTTCCTTTAAGCCGCGCTACCTTAGCTATCGTCTTAGGCACATCGGGATAACTAAGGATCAGTATTTGCTTTTCATTATCTATCGTAAAGTCATTAATACCTATCTTTTGTAGAGACTCTTTTAAGAGTCCTTCGTCCCAACGGAGAGTTAAGGTATCAGTGATAAAGTCTTTTTTATCTTGTGCATTATGGATTGTAACACAAAATAAACTTACTAAAATTATTTTTAAGTTTTTCATTTTTAGTTATTTTTTTCCTTCTTTTTTTTCGTCGTTTACACCATCATTTAGTTGAACACCATTACCTTGATTTCCATTACCTTGATTTCCACTACCTTTGGTTCCACTACCTTTGGTTTCACTACCTTTGGTTCCACTGCCTTGGGTTCCTTGGAGTTTGCTGATCTCCTCCTTAGCTTTTTTATTATCTGGATCAATGGAAAGTAAATCATTAGCAATTTCTAGCTTTTTTCTAGGTGACCATTTTGTATTTTCTAATTCAAGCTCAAGATTTTTAATGGTTTCTTTTTTATAATATTTTTCATAATCATCAAAACTTAAATTAGAGAATAAAAGTTTATATTTTGTTATTTTATCTTCTACCATTTTATACTTTTCTTTCCATTTTTTTCCTTTAGTATCATATAAATTTTTCAATTCATTTTCCAATATTTTTTCAGCACGTTCTTTAGCGGGAGTAATATATAGTTTCTCTATATTGGGACAATTCTTATTCTTTAATTTTTCTGCTTCATTAATATATGCTTTGATTGTATCTAAATTATCTATATTCTTTATATTTCCATAATTATTAAGTTCAGTTAGATCACAATCTCCGATTAATTCACTTCCATTTTCTTCAGAAAGCAGCTGCGGTAGGTTAGGACTTGGAGTTTCTTTTGGGGTGATTTGTGCTAGGGTGTCTCCTTTTTTTCCTTCTTCCTTAGAGGTGTCTTCAGAAGGAAATAGGAATATCAGTAGCAGGATAAGAGCCACGACAGCGCCTATGGCTAAAATAGCTTTTTTAGGAAGGCGTTCCCAAAAGATATCCCAAGCGGTGGTTTGCTTTGCTTCAAAATGGGCAACAAGTTCAATAGTCCTATTGTACATAGGAAAAGAGAAATCCTTGTTTTCGGAAAGGATCTTTCCTTTCTCTGTCCAAGAGATAAAGCGGTAACCAGGGTTGGGGATAGCGACTACTTTTACAAGACTATCTACAGAATAATACCCTCCACCTGTGGCAGCGCCTCCATCATCTCCACAATGCGTTATTACGAGATAGGTTTTTTTATTATTAGGTTTAGGTGGTTCAGGTTTAGGTGGTTCAGGTTTGGGTGGTTCAGGTCTAGGTTGTTTAGACGGTTCAGATTTAGGCTTATCTATAATGTTCTTAACAACAGTGTAATTAGTTTCACAGCTTTCAAGAATAGGGATGATTTCGTTGTTAATCTTTTCTAACTGAGAGCGTCCTGGTTCGGGCTGTATATTTATATAATCATTGATAGTCTTCTGTGTCTCCTTAAGGGAATCTCTCCAGTTAGTTATCTGTAAAAGAATATCTTTAGGTAATTTCTCTTTCTTTTTATCTTCAGAAAGGAGATTGATACGGACTAATAAATTGGTTATTTCAGAGAGTTCCTTATCTCGTATTATTCGGGTATTTGTTTTTAATGTATTGATATATTCACGGCTAAGGATTACTTGAGAGTTGTATATCGGAGAGAAAGAGATCCAAGCGCGTTTGCGTAGTTCTGTAAGCAAAGAGACATTGGCTTCTTTGTTCATAGGAAGCATTATGAGCTCTTTGGAGTTGGTACTAAACGAGCTGTTGATAGGGAGTATATCTTGGCTATAGTTTTTCTGGAGGTTATTGTAGATAATATTCTCTATTCGAGTAACCTCCGCAGGGGCATCAGAAAAATGAGCAATAAGATATTTGGCCTGGTGTCCACTATTTTCTATTTTTTGTAATAGGATTCCTGTTTCCAATATGTTTTGGTACACAGCATCGAAGAGCTTGTAGAGATTCTCTACATCCCTACAATACTCATTGTGAAAGACGACAGCCATGCCGAAAAAAGCACCTGTACGTCCGCTACTTGAAATCATATTATAACGCAAATAGGAATAGGAAACTTCACCGTTCGCCTTGCGGTGAACGGTGAGTTTTACTTCCTCATTACTTCCGTCATCATAGAGCTGGAAGTAATTGGTGTCCTCTCTGTTGCTCCCATAGATATCAAAGGTATAAGGAGCGCCAAATATTTTAAATACGAAGTTCATTTTCTTGAGGTTTCAACAGTTAAAATATATTGCCTGAGATACCTTTGGAAATGGCTTTCCATAGGCGTTCTGGATAGAAGTCTTTTCCTTGGGTATATACCTGTCTTTTATCAGTAGTAGGATTAAAAGTACCAGCCGAGAAGACAACAAATTCGAAATTGTAGCTGTTAAAGAGACTTGTAATAGGGTTTTTGTTCTTATATCTACTAAAGATGCCAGGATATTGGTTTTTTATTTCCTGAAAGAATCTTTTTTCATTAGGAATACCATTATTGATAGCGGCAGAGAACAGATCCGCCTTATGACAGGCGAAGATGATATGGTCTCGTGTACTAATAATGGACTGTAGGTCTTCTATTTTCTTGGCATAGTTAGCCCTATCTTTTTGGTCTTTCCAGTTTCTCTCTACAATAAATATCCAAATTTTACGATTGGGTAATTGGGTAATATTATTGATATAGGTAGGGAAAGGGGTGTTAGGGTCTTCGGCGTTAAAGAAATGTTCTCCAGGGGCTTCTAAGATTTGGCAACGGGGATTTCCGTAAGAATCCATGACCTTTACCAGCATAAAGTTCAGTACACGGGTACGATCGGGAGCATAGCTATCGTTGACAAGGCTATGAAACTGGTCACACATCTGCTTGTAATGTTCATCTCTGCTAGGGCGGAAAGCACGATCGGGTTCTAAGGTATAGCCTTTGCTTCTGAGATAGCGTGTGAGCCTTACTAGGGTCATTGTTTTTCCTGAAGAACCAGCTCCAAAGAGCACTACTACAGGAGAGGGATCAGAGACTGTTACCACAATGTTGTTGGGGTCTCGCAGTTCTTCGTTTGAATAGCCTTTGCCGTCTACATTTGCATTAGTGGAGGTGCCTGCTGCACCTGCAGAAGGATTTACTGGAGGGGCTACAGGATCTATATCAATTTTTTTCTCTGCGCTACCGGCTGATAGATCTATGTTTTTATCTTCATCCATAATTCTGTGTTTAATAAGTTAGGGTTAATAATCAGTTCTTTTTTTGAAAGCAATATCAAAGAAAATAAAGCCTCCTAGATCGACAAGGGCTGCAATAATAATCCAGAAGATAAATCCTCGGCCTGCATATTTCCCAGCAAAGAAATCCTTCCAAACATCAATTACACTCTCCAATCTTTTTGTTTTAGAGATGATATCTTGTCCTTTCTTTCCATTGGTTTGATAGTCATCACCTAATATGGATTTTTCATTACTATAGACATCTACGAAAGAATCACTATAATTTCGGATAGTGGACAAGCTGTTGGTAAGAATATTTTTGGTTATTTCAAAGTTATCAACAACTACTCCTTTGCTGTTTTTCTGAGGGGTAAAGAAAGCTTTAGAATCTTTCTGAAGGAGTTGTAAGGCTTGACTTATATATACAATATTGCTTTTGATTTCATTTTGTATATTTTTGGTAGAGAGTCTGTTTTCTAATTCTCTGTCTTTTCTGTCAAGCTCAATTTTTAGAAGATCATCTTTTTGTTTTTTCAGAGATTCTAAACAATTTAAACGTCCTTCACGAGAGGATACATATTTAGGTTTTTGGAAACTTTTTCCTAAGATAGCTTGTAAGTCAAGTAGTGCTTTTTCCGCTTTAGGACCATAGCCGCTATTATTGGGGTCTAAGATCTCACGTTCTAAACTTTGGAAAGCATCCTCTACCTTAGAGATAAGCTCATTTTTCTCAGTTTCTACCATTTTTTTGGCTCGTCCTCCATCGGCTAATTCTTCTAATTTGTCTTTAACAAAAACCAATTCTGTTTGTAGTACCTCTTTAACTACCGATTTATAGAAAAAAGTATGAGTATTGGTAGGTAAGCTGAAAAGAATCCAGAAAAGGCCAAGCAACACGACTCCTCCTATGAGTCGCCAACCTTTGTTAGGGACATAGTCGTTAGGATTGAAACTATCTACAATGAGCTTTGAACCCATTGAAGCAAGTACGAATACTCCAACTGTAAGTATCCAAAAGATAGGTATAGGCCAGTCAGGGAGTAATAAGTGTAAACTCTCTACAGTTGCCCAACAGCTAATTAGCATAAAAGCTATAAAAGCAAAGAAGGAAAAAATCCGAAGAAATTTGTTTTGATTCATAAGAACTATTTTTAAAAAAATGTTTTCTGTGATAGTTATAAAAAAAGATGATTTTTATTAAGCTAAATAATAATTATTCTATAATATCTTTAAAAAATTATTTTGCTATATTTTTCTAATTATGAAAAAACACCTAATAAATCGGGCAAAACTACGATTTTTTCTTAAACTGAAAAAATTTTTAATGTTAAAATTAGATAGTCTTTTTTATTGTATTCTAAATTTGCTAGCTTAATGTAACCTAAGTTCGGCATAAGCAAATTAAAGTTCATTCTGTCTTTATATCCAAAAGGCCAGCGAGAGCTTATAGCAAGGTACGTGAAATACGGGTTTTTGCATAGAGATTTGTGTTAACTAATTGTAAATCTGTTATTTGTAGGGAATATAGGAAATCTATTAAATATGTGGGAGACTTTTTTATATCTAACTTACGTATATAAAAACTAAAGGAGGCACTCTGTGAAAGAATGTCTCCTTTAAGATGCTTTTCTGGTATATACTACTGAGGATAATTTAAATTTTCCTCTTTGAGGTGGTATAGCACCTCTTCCAAGTATTTTTTGGCTTCATATTTAGCCATAGGGAGGTTGTTGTTGTAGTAATTACCACATTCTACCGCTGATGCTCCTGGGATATCACCTTCGAAATTAGCCATATATTCAAAAAGGCGGGTAATCAGTGGCGCTATATCCTTGGAGGTATAGTCGCCTGCGAGGATTAGGTAATTTCCTGTCATACAGCCCATAGGCCCCCAATAGATGATTTTGTCTTTCCAATCACTATTGCGTAGCCAAGTAGCCGCTAAGTGTTCCATAGTGTGTATCTCAGCCCCTCCCAATACAGGCTCACGATAGGGAGCTTTCATACGAATATCAAAGGAGGTAATCACTTCATTACCTACTACATCTCGGCGAGAGAGGTAAATCCCTCGTTGTAACTTGAGGTGATCTACACAAAAACTTGCAATTCTTTCCATTTTTTATAATTAATTGTTTGTTATGAGTCGTTAGTTGTTATATTTTTAGTGAACTATATCGTTGATAATTAGTAACTAATAATTAGTTTTCCTGCAATGACAGCCAAAAATCCCACGAAAAGACTTAAGAAAATATATAGTAATAGTTGAAAATACTGTCCTTGTTGCCAAAGGTGTACGTTTTCTGCTGAAAAAGTAGAAAAAGTGGTGAACCCTCCGCAAAACCCTGTGATAAAAAGATATTTGGCTAAGGAATCTTGCCTAATAAGCCCGCTAGCCACTCCAATAAGGAAGCAACCAATGATATTGACAAAAAGGGTTGCCCAAAAGGGCTTGAGGGTAAGTCCTCTCGCAATACTATCACTCAGCAAATAACGCAATACACTTCCTAAGCCTCCGCCTAAGAATATGATAAGAATCTTTGAGAGAGTCATGGCTTACTATCCTAAAATCATTCCTGCAATAGTAGCCGACATGAGTGAGGCAAGTGTACCGCCTAATACCGCCTTAAGACCAAATTCAGAGAGTGTCTTACGCTGATTGGGAGCGAGTGAACCTATTCCCCCTATTTGTATCCCGATAGAAGCAAAGTTGGCAAATCCACATAGTAGGTAAGTGGACATAATTACGGATTTTTGGTACATGAGGTGTATAGGAGCATCAGGGTTTTTAAGTGTAGCCAATTGGGTATAGCCTACAAATTCCGAAGCAGCGAGCTTGATTCCTAGGAGTTGCCCAACGAGCATCATATCCTCTTTGGCTACTCCTATAAGCCACATGATAGGGGAGAAGATAGAACCCAAAATCATCTCCAAGGAGAAGCGCTCATAGGGTAATACACCGCTATCTTTGATAATTGGATTCAGGTAAGTGATATCACCTACCCAACCGAGGAAATAATTCACCATAGCAATAAGAGCTACAAATACTAAGAGCATAGCCCCCACATTGGCAGCTAGCTTAAGTCCCTCACTGGTACCTGTACTGATTACATCAAGAACGTTGCTTCCGAATTTTTCATTGGAGGTTTCATATAATGTAGGAATAGTCTCCTCTTGTGGGTAGAGCATCTTGGAGATAACTACCGCTCCTGGGGCAGCCATTACGGAAGCTGCCAAGAGGTGCTTGGCAAACTCCAACTTTGCGACAGGGTCATTTCCTCCTAAGAAGTTAATATACGATGCCAATACCCCTCCTGCAACTGTCGCCATACCGCCTACCATGACAAGAAGAATTTCGCTCTTAGTCATTTTTTCCAGATAGGACTTGATCATTAGTGGGGCTTCTGTTTGTCCTAAGAAGATATTTCCCGTAACGGAGAGACTTTCTGCTCCAGATATCTTTAAGGATTTGCTCAATCCCCAAGCTAGTGCGCGGGTAAATACTTGAATAATACCATAATAGAAAAGAATAGAAGTAAGAGCAGAAAAGAAGATAATGGTAGGAAGTATCTGAAAGACAAAGATATATCCAATGCTATTTATATCCATTAGGTTGCCGAAGAGGAAGTCACTTCCTGCTTTGGTAAAGTCCAAGATAAGTAGGAAGAATCCTCCTGCAATTTCAAAGAGTTTTCTGACCCATTCCACTCTCAGTACACCAAAGGCTAAAAGGAGTTGTATACCCAATCCTATACCTACGGTTTTCCAAGCAATGGCTTTGCGATTGTGGCTAAAGAGGAAAGCAATCATAAGGAGGACACACATGCCCATTACACCTCTGAGGACGCTCTCCACGCTCATACCCGTACTTGGGATAATGCCGGTCTGGGATTGTGCCATGCCTATGGCAGGGAGCAATAGGACTATAAGAGTATATATAAGTTTCATATAGAGTGTTATATTTTTTTTCTTCGGGCGAGTTCTTCTTGGATTTCTGCGGCTAACTCGTAGTTCTCTTCTGCTATGGCCGAATCCATGAGCTTCTCTAATTCAGTGGTGAGGTAGCGTTTTAGGTTCTTGTTGCCACTTGTACGAAGGTTAGGCGTCTCTTCCATGGGAGGGGTGTCCTCCTTTGGCATCTCTTCTGTACCATACTTTTCAACCAATTCAGTAGCCATGAAAAGGGGTGCTTTGGCAACAATAGCCATTGCCATGGCATCACCTATAGATATAGTTTGCATACCTGCCTCTTCACCTTTGTAGATTATATGGGCATAGAAAGTTCCTTCCTTGAACTCAGTGATTTGTATCTGGGTGATTTGTATTTTGTTGGCTTTCAGTATATTGAATAATACGCTATATATAGGAGGTTGGCTTATGAATAACCTTCCATAATTGCTGTATTGTATAGCCATGGCTTCCCTCTCACCTATCACAATAGGTACTTGTCGCATGCCATCACTTTCTTTCAGAAGGAGGACATAGCTTCTGGCAGACATCTCACCTAATGATTTTATGTACATTTGTGTCCATTCCATGGGTACGTGTAATTGAGTGCAAAAATAGGTAATTTTCTTCATTTGTACAACCTTTAAGGATATGAATTTTTACTTGTTTTTTTCGTAGAAAAGTTATAACTTTGCGCGAAATAAAACTAAGTTTTTTATGGATTATAGCATTTTCATTTTTGTATTGGCAGGTTTGTTCATACTCTTCTCTTTGTTCTTTACAGTGAAGCAGCAAACAGCCGTTTCTATTGAGCGCTTTGGAAAGTTTCAAAGTATTCGTCATTCAGGATTGCAATTGAAAATTCCTGTGATAGACAAGATTGCAGCGCGTATCAGCCTGAAGATCCAACAGCTGGATGTGATTGTGGAAACCAAGACATTGGACGATGTATTTGTCAAGATCAAGGTTTCAGTACAGTTTGTGGTTATTAAGGATAAAGTGTATGATGCCATCTATAAGCTCGAATACCCACATGACCAGATTACTAGTTATGTGTTCGATGTAGTACGAGCGGAAGTACCTAAGATGAAGTTGGATGATGTCTTTGTTAAGAAAGATGATATTGCTATTGCGGTAAAGCGCGAAGTACAGGAATCCATGGAGACTTATGGTTATGATATTATCAAGACCTTAGTTACCGATATAGACCCTGATGCACAGGTAAAAGCAGCCATGAACCGTATTAATGCTGCTGAAAGGGAAAAAGTAGCTGCTCAGTATGAGGGAGATGCTCAGCGCATTCTTATTGTAGAGAAGGCCAAGGCAGAGGCCGAGAGCAAGCGCTTACAAGGACAAGGTATTGCCGATCAGCGTCGTGAGATTGCGCGCGGATTAGTGGAAAGTGTGGATGTGCTTAACAAAGTAGGTATCTCCTCTCAAGAGGCCTCTGCGCTGATTGTGGTAACACAACACTATGATACCCTACAGGCGGTAGGACAAGATACTAAGAGCAACCTCATTCTCTTGCCTAACTCCCCACAAGCTGGTGCTGAGATGCTGAACAATATGATAGCTTCTTTCGCAGCTTCCAATCAAATAGGGGAGATCATACGAAAGGAAAATAATAAGAAAAGAGAATAATGATTTTTTGTTAGAGGAAGGTAAAAACAAAACCCGATAGTTTGATTACTCAGAGACCTATCGGGAATAAAACTGGTGCAAAGTTATAAACAAATTCTCTAACGGCAAAGAGTAATATACACTCATTCAAAACTAATAGCAGAATTAGATTTTGGTTTATGGAGATATTTATTTGCTCAACCTCAGTTTGTAGCAGGAGGGCAAAATTTGTTGCGGATATTTCCTTCCAAACCAAGAAGTTCAGCCTCAATGCAATATAATCATACATACATTTTTAATGAATTAGCTAAGATTAATGACCTTAGAAATAGAATAGCACATCATGAGCCTATTTGCTTTCTAAGTAATAATTCAATTATTGATACTAATTACACAAGGCAAAGATATAATCTAATTCTACAGTTGTTTACTTGGATGAATATTAATTCAGGAGAATTACTTTATGGATTAGATCATATTCAAAATGTTTGTAATGAAATAGATGAATTAAAAAATTAACAAATAACAATTGACAAGTCCTATTGGTTTGTTTGATTCAGGGGTAG
>NZ_CALHGG010000017.1 GCF_938029845.1 uncultured Capnocytophaga sp. | reverse complement strand
AATGTTTACTTTCCTTCTTAGGCTTTATATGCTTCTCATCTATTGTTTTTTCTCAGCAGGAGAAAAAACAGGATAGTTTGCAAATCATCTCAAAGAACCCCAAAGAAGCTGTTACTATCAATTGCAAGATAGTACAAGGACATAAAAAGCTCAAAGGGAGGCGTTTTGCAAGTGCACAACCTTTGTATTTACGAACCAATAAGGACACACTCTCTTATGGAGTATTCCAATTTGGACGTAGAGGAGAGCGACTATTCTTGTATGTCAAATTGTTAGAAGAGTCTGTTTGCTTAAAGAAAGAAAAAAACTTTGATGTTTTTTTCTCTACAGGCGAGCGCATTACACTCAAAAACCAATTTCCAATTAACTGTGAAGGAAATTTTGCTCATAAACTGAGTAGTAAAGAGATAGATGAGATTGTTTTTAAGGAAATAACAAAAATCACTATTTATACCTATCATAAGAACTATGAGTTTTTGATAAGCCCTAAGCAGGACAATGAAATTACCAACCTGATACAATGCCTAAGAAGGTATAAGCAGCTGAACTGATAGGAATAAACAAACATAAAATACAAAAACAACACTATGCCACTACCTGAAGTAAAACTAACACTGCGATATGAAGACCGCTATCTGTCAGAAAAATGGAATGATAGAGATGCCGATAAGGTAGTGGTGCGTACCGATACCCATTTTCAAAAACACACCATCAGTCTCCTCATTTCAGAACAACCCATAGGAAGTGTTCAACTAAAAATAGACGACCATTGGGTAGAACTTCCTACCTACAAACTTACCGTTACAGACGACAAAACTGAAGAAATAAAAACTTTTCAGGTCACTCGTGACTTCCTTACCTTTAAAAAAGAAACTATCCAAAAAAGTATTTTTTCATTCTTAGGTATTAAACGTTTTGACAAAACTACTTTCTTGTATGAAAACATAGCCTTTGAACCTGAAAAAGACAACATAGAGAGTTTCGAACTATCTGGTTATCGCAAATTGTCCAACGATTCTTTGTCCTATCAGTTTCAAAGTGGAGATAAGAAACTCCTTATCTATGCAGGGAGCTTAGAAAACTTTACAAAACCTACAGATATAGATAGTTACTTTATTATTGTAGACAAAAATGAAGGACAAAGTTTTATAGGAGATATTTCCTATCGAGAAAAGATGCTAAAGCTTACCCCAAAAGTAATGCTACAAGTTGTCAAACGAACAAAAATAGCCAAAGAATTCTCTTTTGATAACAAAGGAAAAGTTCAAAAACTCATTTATTTGTAAATTATTAGAAAAGTTACACTAAACACTTACAATTCATATTTATGAAAGGGATATATTACAAACTCCCCATTGATTTTGAAGGCTTGATGAAAAAGCAAGACCTTGCTAAAATAGCTTTAGAAGATTCTATCTCTCAATCTATTTACACCCTAATAACCACCACTTTTGGGGAATGTAAGTTTGATGAGACCTATGGTTGTGAACTGTGGGACTCGGATTTTGATCTACTCAAGAGTGATAATGAACTAAAAGCCTTTGTGGCACAAAGTCTAAAGAATAGTATTGCACAACATGAAAAACGTATTACAACACAAGATATAGAAGTAACTATTACAGAGCAAGATTTGGGGAACTTAGAAAAGAAACGAATAAAGAAAAAAGTATTAGTCTCTATAAAAGCAATTGTTTTAGAGACCAATCGTCCTTATACTTTCAAAAACTCGTTTTTTGTAAGTCCTTTGTCTTATTGATTTTTTTATATTGACTTTTCAAACCTTTGAAAAATATAAGAAATACTGAACCATGAAACAAGATCAGATAAAAAATAGAATGCTAAAAAGAGCTTCAAAAATGTGGGGCTATAGTGAATTAGAATCAGAAAGCGCTTTTGACCCAGTTTTAGAGCTTATTCTTTCAGCTTGTGCATCAGAACTCGAAAAGTTACACTTTGAACAAGAAAATTCTCGTACAAGGATTACTGAGCGTATTCTTGAGGTAATTTTTCCAGATGAAGTTACCGGTATCACTCCATCTCAGACACTTCTGCAACTTACTCCAGTAGAAAATAATGTGCAAATATCACGATATAATCATTTTAAGGCTGTTAAACGGATACAGAATTTATATAGCCCTACTGAGGTAAAAACAATGAATATCTTTTTCAGCCCTACTTTAGAAATGAAACTCACTACTGCTCAGGTAAAATATTTAGTTTTTGGCAATAAAATACTGCAACAAGAAAGTTTTTTTTACCAAGAAGAGGTAGACCAATCAGATAGAAACATCCCTTCTGGAGAGTTTTGGGTGGGACTACACGCCCCAGAGGTAGAAAAATTAGAGGATTTATGTTTTTATATAGATATAAATAACAAGGAACAAAAGGAGTTTTTCAATTATTACTTGCAGCAAGTAAAAGTGTTCTGTGGAGATAAAGAATATGAATTAGTAGAAGGATACAATATACCTACAAACAATCTAGAATACGAAGAGGTAATTTCTAAGAATTATGCTGGAATAGATGCTATCTACAATGAGGTGAATCAATTTTATCAAGGAAATTTTTTTACTTTAAAAGGAAGTATTTGTCCTAAAAAGGAAGAAGATGGAGATACTAACATAGTTTCTTTTATAGAGAATTACTTTTTTAACGATCGTATTGCTACTGAAAAAGATATTGTTTGGTTATGCTTTAAATTCTACGAGGTTATTACTCCAAAGGTATTAGAGAATGTACGCATTGCTCTAAACTGTATCCCCGTTGTCAATATGTACAACACTAAAAAGACCAAACGCATAAAAGGGCAGCTAACTATTTATCCTATCATTGGTGATAATACCTTTTTAGATATAGATTACATTTCTGATGATGATGGAAGGAGATATGAGGTAAAGGATTACCAAGAAAGTACGGATGACAATGTTTCTTTTGTTTTAAGGCGTGGAGGTGTAGCTCGTTTTGATGAACAAAATGCTTTAGGTCAATTACAGCATACATTAAGATTGATAAGAGATGAAACAGCCTCTTTTTCAGCTATAGGAAATGACTTCGCTATTGATGCAGAACTAAGACAGATAGGTCAAAATTTGGCTTCTATTTACCAAAATATAAACAAACGAAATCTTTCATTGAATACAAATCCTTTTCTAATTATTTCCTCAATGAATAGAGAATTAGATAAGAGTTTTACTTTTTCCTATTGGCATACAGCAGGAGAAGAGGGAAATGATATAAAAACGGGAGTTTCATTAGAGTGTGATAAAAGTAATAAAACAGCTATTAAAAGTGCTATTACTATAAGACCTTCTTTTGGGGGGCGACGAGGACTCACTACATTTGATAAGATTTTAGAATATCGTAGCACCTTACTCTCACGAGGTAGGATTGTTACCATTGCCGATGTAAAAACCTTTGCTAAAAGCCATTTCAAACATACGATCAAAGGATTGGAAGTACAAAAAGGTACTAAAAAAGATGTCTCTCTCAAAGGGGGGTTCAAAAGAACTATAGATATTTACCTAAATAAAAACAAAGAGGTAGAAGTAAGTGAAACAGAATGGGAATACTTAAAGGATAGTTTCTTGATTAAGTT
>NZ_CALHGG010000016.1 GCF_938029845.1 uncultured Capnocytophaga sp. | reverse complement strand
AAATATATATAGGTAAGACCATTCTTCTTATTTACAAAAGAACTTACTTCATAACGCTTGCCCATCTGCTGTAGGAAACTATAGGCATTACGAGGGTTAGCATATACCCCAATAACTACATAGTGTCCTGCTGGCACCCCTTCCATGGTCTCTGTCTTAACCGAAATAGGCGCTTGGTTCGGCTTCACCGGTTTAGGTTTTACCTCTGGATTGTGTGGTACCAAAGGTTGGGGTTCTTCTTTCTTAGGTTCTTCCTTAGCAGGTACCACAGGAAGCCTTGGAGGCTTAGGTGGGGCGGGTGGCGTGCGTTTTTGTCTCTCTCCACCGAACTGTACATTGAGGTATACTCCTAAAGTACTACCCAATTGAGGCACCTTCACACCCATGGCATTTTCGTACTCTATCCCAAGACTCCACTGCTGGCTAAGGTTAAAGCCCACCCCTGCTATAAGGACATTGCGCTGGGTATAACCGAGATTAGCCCAGCCCAAGGCGGGTAGGTCTATCATGGCATGTCCTCCGAAGTTAAACCCATCAAACTCCTTGGCAGCGCGGAAAGCCACTGACCAATAGCCATTTTCTAAGAGATCACTTCTGGAATCCAAGGCCTTGCGATACATAAGGTGTGCGGTGAAGGTTTTATCTCGAAACTCCGTCATAGCCTTAGACGCTCCAGCAGAATAGTCAATGAGGTTTTCCGCTGTCCCCATAAGGTAGAAATCCCCAAAGGCAAGATAGCCCCCAGGTTGGAGGACGAAGTCAAAGGAGTTACCCACCTGCAAGAGCGGATCGGCTGGGTCGGCCACACGGATACGTCCCTTGTCCAAGCCGCTAAAGGATGGAATCACATTGAGCCCCATGCCTATACGTACATTATCCGAGAGGTGAATGAGGTGTCCATAGTTAAGCACCACCCCATAGTTGGTCATCACCGTTACATTGCGCTTGTATAGGAAAAGGTTCATGGAGCTGGTCTCCCGCCAGTTGCGCCCATAGGAGAGTCCCATGAGTGAAAAATTATCATTCTTATAGCCCATCCACTGGTTACGATAGTACAGCCCCACGTTGTGTTCCTGATAATTGACAACAAGGGGAGCGGCAGGGTTAGCCACAAAGGTATTAAACCGTACAAAGGCATGGGTAGGCATCTGGTAAGGTACATAAAAGCCCTTTTGCTCTTGCGCCCAAGTGGAAACCATGGTCAAGAATAAAATACAAATCCTATAGTAGCGTCCTCTTTTCATTCTATTGTAATAGTGTTATGGTTCCGTTCTCTGTTTTTCCATCTTTTTCTAAGATATAGAAATAGTAGATGGCTGCCCCCCTCTGGCTCTCAGGTGGGGTAAAGTTCGGAAAATCATTATTATATTGGTTTGCCTGATAGACAATTTCTCCTGTTTGTTTATAAATAGTCACCTTGGCACCTGCCCACTGAGCTGGCAGCATCCACTTACGGTTAACGTCCTCTCCTGAGAGGAGTAGTGTATTAGGAATCTCATTACCATCATAAGAGACTGAATAGGTAATACTGATCACCCCTTCGGCATTGCCACAGTTCTCAGCATAAGGCGTTAGGTCTATGGTATCGCCCCCTATGCTCACCTGTCCTGTCTTGAGTTTCACCACAAACTGGTATTGGCCTACAGCTTCTCTAAAGGCAGGGTCTTTATAAGGGATGGCAGGAATAGTGTATTTCTTATCCGCTTCAGTGGTTACTTCTTTTTTGAGTGTCCAGGGCTGGGAGTCATCCTTGCGGTAATTCCAAGTATAGGTGAAGAGTTCCTGTTGGAAATCGCCTTCTAAAGTAGGAATGAGATCCAAGGCTTGCTTGTCCTGCAATTCAGCTACCCCTGTATTGGTAGTGATACGTACCGCTGTGGGCAGCTTGATATCTACGAGCTTAACTTCATTGGAGTTAAAAGCTCCATTGACCATTAGTCTATATACACTTAGAGAACCCGAACGAGTGGTGGTAAGCTCCTTACCCATACCGACCCCTGCTCCATCCTTTTTCCATTGGAGTGTATATTGGTCATAATCTGTACTGGGGACAAGGGTTTTCTTCTCTTCGCTGCCATTTACAATCACAGCCTCTAGGCTGGAGAGTTCCAAGATCGCATTGTTTGAACCACAAGGAGAAGTTCCTTGTTTGAAGCCTATAGTAGGGA
>NZ_CALHGG010000015.1 GCF_938029845.1 uncultured Capnocytophaga sp. | reverse complement strand
ATGCGAGATTTTACAAAAATCTCGCATTTTTTTCTTCTAATAATTGGAGAAAATGAGGAGAACGGACAAAGTTTTGTTTCTTTTGATTGACGTTGATAACCTCCAAGAACCCCATATTGACCAAGGCTTTTAGGTCGGTACGGGCGGTGTAGTTGGATACCTGAAAGCGATGTTCTACTTCCTTGATGGTAAGGATACGTTCAGGTTCGTCGTAGAAGAGCTTCAATAGCTCAGCCATACGTTCATTGACCCCTGAGATTTTTAGCAGATGTGCCACTTGGTAGGCTTCCTTTTGCTTCATCTGGAGGTACTGCCTGAGGGCTTCGTAAGCCTTGTGTAGTACTTTGAATTGATAGGAAAGAAAATAGGTAAGGTCATGGTCATCTGCTTCTGTATAGAGATAGGCTTTTTCATATTGTCCTTTGCTCTGCTTAATCATACGGGAAATAGAAAGGTATTCCGTTAGCCAATACCCTTCCTTGAGCAGATACCAGTAGAAAACAGCACGAGCAGTACGGCCATTACCATCTACGAACGGATGTATAAAACCTATCATAAAGTGTAGGATACAGGCCTTGATGAGAGGGTGGATAAAAGGATGCGTGTTGGTGTTGAAAAAAGTACACAATTCTCCTATAAGGTTAGGAATTTCAGTATATTCAGGAGGAGTATGTACAATTTCATTGTTAGAAAAATTCACTACATGTATCTCGTTGTTTTGGCGAAAAGCCCCCTCTTCTGCGGGGTTATCAAGAGTTTTATGGGTGATAAGTTGATGAATATATAGTAAGGTCTCTTCAGAAAGGGGCTGGAGGGAATGAGCCACCAGATGTTGCATGGTGGTGTAGTTGTTCAGAATCATCTGTTCGGACTTATCTTTGGGTTTTTTCCCTTGCTGAATCATCTCTTTAGCCTTTTTTCGGGTGGTGTTGGCGCCCTCTATTTGGCTACTGGCGATGGCCTCTTCCATAAGGGAGCTGACCATGAATTTTACCTTATCCATCTGTGGTATGTCTATAGAATTAGAGAGATTTCCACTTAGTTGTGTATCAAACAGATATAGGGTTTCTTGGATAAAATCAGTTAAGACAAAAGTAAAGCTATAGTCTCCAAAGGAAATCTTTCGTGCATTGAGTTTTCTATGTAGCTTAATGGCCTGCCACAGCAGGGGAGTGGTGACTTCCTTAGCCTTGTACTTTATTTTGTCCCAATAGAGATAATCGTTTTGTATATCAGAGAGTTGCTTTGTATCGACTAAGGTTTCCAGTAGAGAGACTACCTCAGGGGTAGCGGTAAAAGGAGGTGGTGTTTCTATCATAGTCTAAAGTTTGACAAGTGCAAAGATAATAAAAAATGCGAGATTTTACAAAAATCTCGCATTTTTTATTTAAAAAGGTTGGGCAAATCATAAGCCGGATTCTGTGCTTCCCTAGGGGGAAGTGCTTATCATTTATCTGGATGGGCTGTTGCCAGACCATTCTAACCGCCTACCCTCCGACATTGAGCGAGCCACTCTTAGTTATCGGTTTACTTGGCGTTGCACCCTATAGAGTTTACCTGATTTCACTACAGCCGAACTGTACTTGCTTTCTGTTGCACTGGTCCTCGCCTTACGACGGACGGGCGTTACCCGCTATAGCGCTCTGTGGTGTCCGGACTTTCCTCTACCCGAGGGTAGCGATAAGCTGATTTACCCAAACTTTATTAAGTGAAAGCTATGCACTTTTCATGTTTTATCTTACACTATCAAAAGTATTTCCCTGATTGATGTCACCTGTATTGTAGCCTTTCATAAACCATTCAACTCGTTGTTTGGAGGTGCCATGAGTAAAAGAATCGGGAACAACTTGACCTTGCATGCGCTTTTGGATAGCATCGTCGCCCACGGCATTGGCCGCACTTACCGCTTCTTCAATATCGTCGGCATCGAGATACTGCTTGTCATAGTGTGCCCATACTCCCGCATAGAAATCGGCTTGGAGTTCTAGTGCTACTGAGAGCTTGTTAGCTTCCTTTTGGCTGAGTCCCTGTTGGGCTTGGCGTACTTTTTTAGAGGTACCTAAGAGTGTTTGGATATGGTGTCCTACCTCATGTGCCATCACATAAGCAATAGCAAAGTCACCCCCTTTGGCGCCAAAGCGTGTGCGAAGCTCCTCGAAGAAACTCATGTCCATATACAGCTTATGATCACCAGGGCAATAGAATGGTCCTACGGCACTGCTGGCGTTTCCACAGGCAGTTTGTACCGCATCGGTGAAAAGAACTAAGGTAGGTTTCTGATAAGTACCTAAGTTGTTTTCTGCAAATATTTTCTCCCAAACATCCTCAGTATCAGCCAATACGGTAGCTGTAAAGGCTTTGATTTCCTTTTGTTCTTCGGTAAGATCGGCCTCATTGGCCACTTGGGTTGTTTGTCCTGCTTGGTTGAACTGTTCCAAGAGGGGAGCTACAGCTTGTCCTGTTTCTCCTCCAAAGAGTTGGAGTAGGACAATTACAATTCCTATTAGACCGCCACCAGCGGCTACTTTTCCTGTGGTACTCACCCCACGGCGGTCTTCCACGTTGTCACTTTGTCGTCTTCCTTGCCACTTCATAATAGTATTTTTTGGGGGCAAAGATAAGGATAATTTGTCAATTAGCCAATCAACTAATAGACTAATTGGCGCCCTAATTTTCTAAGAAAAATATTTGTAAATGATAAAAAAAGATTGTATCTTTGTCCGAATTTTTTATTAGCAAAAGGAATGAGCGAACAATTAGACCCAAACAAATATTCAGCAGATAATATTCAGTCCTTAGAGGGAATGGAGCACGTACGTGTGCGTCCTTCCATGTATATAGGCGATGTAGGGGTGAGAGGTTTACACCACTTAGTGTATGAGGTGTTGGACAACTCTATAGATGAGGCACTTGCTGGATATTGTGACACCATATCCGTATTTATCAATCCTGATAACTCGGTAACGGTGGAGGATAACGGGCGTGGAATCCCTGTGGATATACACAAAAAAGAAGGTGTTTCCGCCCTTGAGGTGGTAATGACCAAAATAGGGGCTGGAGGAAAGTTTGACAAAGGCTCCTACAAGGTATCTGGAGGTTTGCATGGGGTAGGGGTTTCCGTAGTGAATGCCCTATCTACACACTTGACAGCTACTGTATATCGTGATGGAAAGATATGGGAACAAGAATATGAGCGTGGGGTAGCCCTCTATCAAGTAAAGGAAAAAGGAACTACAGATAAGCGTGGTACTAAGGTGACTTTCTTGCCTGATACCGAGATATTCCAACAGACAATAGAGTTCAATTACGATATTTTAGCCAATCGTATTCGTGAATTGGCTTTCCTAAACAAGGGTATTCGTATCACTCTTACAGACTTTCGCAATAAGAACGAAAAAGGAGAGCCTGTTAGCCAATCGTTCTATTCAGAAAAGGGTTTGGAAGAGTTTATCCAATACTTGGATGGCAATCGTACGCCAATCATCAAAAAAATCATTTCTATGGAAGGGGAAAAGAATGATATCCCTGTAGAAGTAGCTATGATCTATAATGATTCCTTCAATGAAAACCTTCATTCGTATGTCAATAATATCAATACACACGAGGGGGGTACTCACTTGCAAGGATTTCGTATGGGGCTTACTCGTACGCTGAAGAACTATGCTGATAAGTCGGGTCTGCTAGAGAAAGCTAGCAAGGACAAGAAGAATCCTTTGGAAATATCAGGGGATGACTTTCGCGAAGGGCTCACCGCGATTATCTCAGTTAAGGTGGCAGAACCTCAGTTTGAGGGACAAACCAAAACTAAGCTAGGTAACCGAGAAGTAACGGCTGCTGTTTCCCAAGCGGTTTCCGATATGCTTGAGAGCTATTTGGAAGAAAACCCTGAAGATGCCAAAACGATTGTCAATAAGGTGATTTTAGCGGCTCAAGCTCGCTTAGCAGCTAAGAAAGCACGTGAGGCAGTACAGCGAAAATCCCCTATGGGAGGAGCAGGCTTGCCTAACAAATTGGCAGATTGCCAAGATAGAAATCCTGCTAACTGTGAGCTTTTCTTAGTCGAAGGGGATTCAGCAGGGGGTACTGCTAAGCAAGGACGTGACCAGAAATTCCAAGCGATTCTACCACTAAGAGGTAAGATCCTTAACGTGGAGAAAGCAATGCAGCATAGAGTGTTTGAGAATGAGGAGATTAAGAATATCTATACTGCCCTAGGGGTAACCATAGGAACCGAAGAGGATTCTAAAGCGCTTAATATAAGTAAACTAAGATACCACAAAGTAATTATCATGAGTGATGCCGATGTGGATGGTTCGCACATCGCTACACTGATTCTTACTTTCTTCTTCCGCTATATGCGTGAGCTGATAGAGGAAGGACATGTGTATATAGCTACTCCTCCACTTTACCTGCTTAAACAAGGGAAGAAAGAACAATATGCTTGGTCAGATGAAGAACGTGATGCCCTTACTAAAGAGTTCTACGAACAAGCACAAACTAAGGTAACGGTACAGCGCTACAAAGGTTTGGGAGAGATGAATGCTGATCAGTTGGCTGATACCACTATGAACCCAGCTCACCGTACCCTAAGAAAGGTAAATATAGAAAATGCTGTAGAAGCCGATAGAATCTTCTCTATGCTCATGGGTGATGATGTACCACCTCGCCGTGAGTTCATTGAGAAAAATGCCAAGTATGCCAATATAGATGCTTAATATACCTATTAACCAACTCATACCTCAGCGTGCCCCTATAATTATGGTGGATACGCTATGGGAATACAGCCCTACCACAGCCGTGGTAGGGCTTACTGTCTTAGAAGACAATATATTTGTTCATGAAGGTAGCCTTTCCGCCTCTGGCCTTATAGAACATATGGCACAAAGCACCGCCCTACATAAGGGGTACGGCTACTATCTTAATCATCAGCCGGCTCCTATGGGCTATATAGGTGCTATCAAGCATATAGAAATATACAAGCTCCCACCTGTGGGAGCTCATATAAAAACGTCTATAACAATTGTTCAAGAGTTTATGGATGTTACTTTGGTTAGTATGGAAACCTACCTAGAGGATATATGTATTGCCCAAGGAGAGATGAAAACCGTCTTGGCCAAATAATTACTCTCTCCCTATGAATTTCGGATCACTTAGGGTCTTCATAAAGGCTATGAGAGCTTCTTTTTCTTCTTCAGTAAGGGGGATTCTCCTGCCATTATTCTTCAGCATAGGGTCTAAATTTGGGTAATCCTTTACACCACTATCAAAATAATCCAATACTTCTTTCAGGGTAGCGAATTGTCCAAAACTCCCATAAGGGGCCGTATATTCTACATTGCGTAAGGAGGGTACCCGAAAACGATATAGGTCGTCTTCACTGCCTGTAACACGACCACGCCCTGCTTCCTCTACAGTATCAGGGTGCTCAGGAAAGCCAATATTTCTAAAAGATTCATCAGTTTGTAAGACTCCCTTATGACAAGAGGCACATTTGGCTTCAAAAAGGGTATATCCTTGTTGTTCCAAAGGGGTGAAAGTTGCTGTATGGTCTCGAGTAACATGGTCATACTTGCTATTGGCTGAGATCAGAGTATACATGAATTGGGCAATACTTTCCAGTATCCGATCCGAGGTGATATGGCTATCTCCGTAAGCTTTGGTAAAGGCTTGTTTGTAGCTCTCATCTTCTTTGAGCTTTTCAATGGCTTCTAGCAGAGAGGAATCCATTTCTTCATGGGTTACAATAGGAGTTACGGGTTGTTCCTTAAGATCAACCACTGCTCCGTCCCACATATATTGGGTTAGGAAAGCCATGTTCTGTATAGCAGGGGTATTGCGTAGTCCTATTCTGCCAGCAACACCGATAGCACGAGCATTCCTATCAGCATAAGCTTGTCCGCGGATATGGCAGGTCGCACAAGAGATAGAGTTATCCCGACTTAGGCGTACCTCATGGAAGAGTTTGTCACCTAAAGCTACTCCATATTGAGTAGGGTAAGCCGTCTCTATAAGAGGATTTAGAGGAGGAAAATTGGTAGGAATAGCAAGCGGAAGCCTTGGATTGGCTATTTGTAGAGTTTCTTCGGTGTTGTTTTTGTTGCATGAATATAAAAGGGGAAGTAAAAGAGAGATAATTAGTATGTTTTTCATAGATAATAATGTAAAATAGATTTTTAAAAAGCCTGTACTTTCAATGGATGGATTTCAAGTACAGGCTCTAATCAATTTAGTATGAAAGCAATTATTCTACGCTAAGTACAGAGAACATACCTGCTTTGTCTAAGGCAGAGCTTTCTGAATTGTCAAAGCCTTCTTGAGCTTTCTGAGGATCATTGATGTCCTTTACAATAATTTTCTTACCTTCAAGGTCTTGGTTACCTCCTATGTTATTAACGAAAGGGAACATATTATTAAGGCTATGCACTACTGGGATTTTTCCATTTAGGGAGATTTTGTTAGTACCATTGATGAGCTTATCAAAATCAGCCTTGATAGTTACCTTAGCGGTAGCTCCGCCCTTAACAGAGAGGTTTTTAGGGAAGTCTAAGGAAACAAAGCGGAAAGCATCTCTATCAATATTAAGAGTTTCATTTTCAATTCCTTTTACTTTTTTGTCTTCACCTATGACCTTAGTCCCTTTGAAAGCACTACCTATATGGATAGAGAGTTCTCCATTTGTGATAGCAGGGAGGGCTTCTCCTTTTTTGTTTTTACCAGGGGTAGGATTGGAGTACCAGCCTTCGAGTTTTACAAAGCGGTAGCCATTAGCCCATTCCCAGTGCATGATTCCCGAATGCTTAAATTCTCCTGTAAGACGGTAGAAGTTAGGAAATTTGTCTTGGAGCTTAAGGTTATTAAGTTCTTTTTTTACACCCAAGCCAAATTCTATACCTTTGTACTCTCCTTCTGGAATACCACTAAGCACAGGAGTCAAGGAAGCTGTTTTAGCTTGGTTGATTAGGAAACCACCTTTGTCCAAATCTTCAGTATGATAAGGTACTTTAGTACCATCGGCTTTCACAAGCACTACATTGGTAATCACATATTTTACTTCTGAAAATTTAAGTGTTTGTCCATTAGAGGTGTAGGCTTTTGCAGCACTAGCACTAGCTCCTAAGGCAAGTTTTTCTGTTCCTACATAATTGTCAAATTGTAAGGAGACCTTTGCAGGAGTTGAATCGTTATTATCGTCTTTTTTACTACATGAAGAGAGTGCGGCCACAGTAGTGATAGCCATGAGGAGTGTTTTGAATTTTCTCATTTTTATTAGTATTTAAATTATAATATTTAATGAAATAAATATATTAAATCTGTGATTGAATTTTAGAAAAGTAATTAAGAATTATTCTCTACAATAAGCTCTTCTAAGTCTTTCCATTCTTCAGAGCTATCAATATAGGTTTGTTTTTTCCCTTTAGGAACATATATTTTCAAAGGAGGATTCTCTACTTTTCTTTTTAAAGAACTATAATCAATAGTAGGAGGGGTGGAACCTTTAAAAACTATTTTCTCTAACTTTTCACACCATGCAACCACATCAGTATCTAATGTTTTGAGAGCAGCAGGGAAAATGATTTCTTTGATAAGCGTTTGTTCAAAGGCGTTAAAACCAACAGATTGAACTCCTTCAGGAATCGTAATTTTAGCAAGAGATTTGCATCCATAGAAGAATGTATTTGGGATTTCAGTAAGCCCCTTAGGAAGCTGTACTTCTGCTAACTTTGTACAATCCCCAAAAGCACCTCTTCCAATGCTTGTAACTGTATCGGGAATGGATACTGATTTTAGATTGGAACAATCCATAAAAACTTGATCAGCTATAGAGGTAAGCGCTTTAGGAAGAACAACTAGTTCAATATTTTTATTTCCTGAAAAGGCTTCTTCTCCTATATTTGTAACTCCTTTGAGAGCTTCTATAATATTCATATCCAAACTTTTTGTATGAGCTCCTTTCCATTTGATTAGGGTTTTCTTGTCTTGACTTAGTTCATAATCTTGAGGAGTTACTTTGGAAAATATAGAAATTTCTAAAGAAGCAGATTTCTTAGCAAGAACATCTGTGATTTCTACAGAGATTTTTCCTTCAGTAATAGCCTTAATAACAATCTCTTTTTTATCAGAGGAAATGGAAGTTTGAGCTACTTTCTTGCTCTCTTCTGATTGAGTAAGTGTATATTCTCCATTTCCAGAAGTAATAGTTATTTTCTGTTGAGAATCTTTAGTGAGAGATACCCTATTTTGAGACAGAGAGAAATCATTTAAAGGCTGGATTGGGTC
>NZ_CALHGG010000014.1 GCF_938029845.1 uncultured Capnocytophaga sp. | reverse complement strand
TTCGTTTTCTATAGCATAGAGTATCCACTGAGCAAAGCTAAAGGTCATATGATACAGTGTTACAGACCGTGTATAATCCTCTATTGCTTGCCATTCTTGGTCTACTTGTGCTGTAACCCTGTCCCATAGAGCTAACAAATCTTCTTTTTGAGTAGGAAACGTCTCTTCTAAGAACTTCTGATGCTTTTCAGGGAGTATTTCTCCAAATATCCCATCTATGATGCCGATAAACTCTTGTACCATGGCCGAGAACGGACGTAAATTGGCGATATTAAACTCAAAAAGGTCTTTCTCAGGGAAAGCCTCTATAACCTTGCGAGTAAGGGCACGTACATCCTTGAAATTGGTCAGTAGTGCCTCTGGTGTAAGTAATTCTTTCATTGTTGTTATATTTAAAAAACAGGAAAAATAATATTATTTATATATTCTAATATATTCTTATAGTCACTTAAGTATTCTTTTTGAGTTGCTTCTATCTTTTTTATAGCTATTTCGGCTATCTCTATAATTTCATTTTCACTATACAGTCCCAAGTTTGGATCAAATAATCTCTCAAGAAAATAACACCATTCTTTCTGTGAAATCTTCTTATTGGGATCTGACATAATACTCTCTTGTATATAATTAAACAAATGTATCCTTAGCTCTCCCATACGTAGTTCATCCTTCAAGCAGAAGCATCTATCTGCTTTATTAAAAATTAACCTAGTAATGAGTTTATAGCGAAATCTACCTAGAAAAGAATTATTAAAGAATATTTTTGTAATCTCTTCTTTTAGTTTCTCAAGAATACTCTCTATAATTTCTTTAGTAAGTTTATCTAATCCTAATATTTGTATTATATTATCATCCTTAAATTTATGTTTTAGGAATAAATCTTTTTTTCTATTCCAACAGTTATCCTGTAGAAAAGAAATTTTTATTCTATCCCCATAGCATTGCTGTATCTCTAAAAAATCTGTAAATCCTTCGTAGAAATACCATTTTTGATAAGGAGGATTAATCTTATACTTATTGAAAGTATTTTCAACTTCTTGTAGAATTTCTGTTACATATTTTTCGGTTATATCCATCTTATTTTTCTTTCAGCAAATGTACATTCTGATATACCTTTCTAATCTCGTCCCTTACTTCCATAAGCGCAAAGCCCAACAAGTTCTTGCCACGCCACGAGGCGATGTTATGTGCTTTCTCGTTGTCTTTGCCTAAGCCTATCCCCCAAATGGTATCCATTGGACTGGCTTCTACCAGTATTTTATCGCCTGTAGAGAGCAAAAAGTCCATCATTTCCTTATTCTGAGTGAATTTGTAGTAATTTCCATTCAGTACAATACTGTATTTGGCTTTGTCCCACACCTGAGGGTCAAAGTTGCGCACTTTCCTTCCCAAGGCTTTCATCAGTTTAGGGTCGGAGGTGTTCATTATTTCTTCCTCTACTTCTTCATCGCCAAACAAACGCGCTTTTTCAGCCATCATATACTGCTCAGCACAATAATATTTATCACCATCTACAGAAAAAGGTGAGGGTTGCCATTGTGAAAAACAAGATTCATCTACTACCTCTGCATTGGGCTTCCAAAAGAAAACAAACTTGGGCTTCTTTGCCGAATGGATAAAGGTCGCTATAGAGTATTTATAAGCGCCTTTAGGTTGCCAAACAGGAATTCCTTCGTAGTAATAATCCTCTTCGTCATCTATATCTTGGTCATCTTCTTCCCATCTGTTGTAATGCCAAAAACAAGGATACGGAAAAAGTGCTTGGTATTCTTTTTGTTGTGCAGGGGTAAGGGTCTCATACCAGTCCCAAAATTTCCATTTATAATCTTCACCAGCGCCCATACGCCAGCCTATAGTAAATTCAGTATATGCAGGGAAAGCAATCCACTGCGGTGCCATAAGTTCAAATTTGGGTTTCATTATCGTACGTTTTTCAAGAGACAAAAATAATATTTTTCTAGGAATATCACAAACTATTTATACTTTTGGACTATGAAACTTAGCCCACTAAGAAATAAATCAATATCTGAATAGATAGGGAAAACATCCAAATAATCTTTGCCCAATTATAATAATCCAAATCAACAATAGATTCTTTAATATAAGCTACTAAAGAAAAAAGCACCACTACTAAAATTAGATACCCTATATTCACATAGTGATGAAGTATATCCAAAAATAATTGAAAAGAACTTCTCGTGTAATGTGTTGTGCAAACTCCTATGATATTGGGAGTACCTCCCATACTATAGGTTCCTATTATTTGAGTTAGGGAAGTGTATTTCAGATAAGGATCATTCAGTACATAGTAGGTTACTTTGTCCTTCCAGTGTATTTTAGGGCTTCTCCTAAGCCATCCTTCTCTACTTATAAAAATATCAGCTTCTCTTTTCTCTACTTTGTCATAAATGGTCATTGCTTTAACCTCCTTTTCACTTCCTATATGAATTTCAATGGGCTTTATACTTCCTTTCCTTCTTTTCTTAGGATAGAATACTTCCTTTACCCAAATGGTTTTCTTCTCCAAAGTATCTATTCTCTGATAAGTGGTAATTGTTTTGTAAAACACAAAGAAGCTGGGAGCAAAGCAAAAAATAGCCGCCAAATAAGTGAGAAAAGCTTTGTAGTTCATCATTGCTTTATAGGGTATTTTTTGTAAGTATATATTTCTTAGGGGTAGTGCCAAACTTCTTTTTAAAGGCAGCTATAAAGTGGCTAGGCATACTGTATCCAAGCTTGAGAGAAAGTTCATTAACATTGTATTCTTCAGCAATAAGCCACTTGCGTGCTAGTTCCATCTTGTAGTCAAAAAGAAAGCTATATACAGACTCCCCATAGATTTGCTTAAAGCCACTTTTGAGCTTCTTTAGGGGAATCCCTACTTCATCAGCAAGTTCTTGCAGGGAAGGAGGCGAAGTCATACGCTTAAGGATTATTTCTTTGGCCTTGCGAATCTTCTGGACGTTATCCTCATTTGAGAGAAATGGGCAAGCCTCTCCCTCTTGGTCTTGGTTTTTGTTAAAAAACAAGCTCAATAGCTCATACACCTTGGCTTTAAGGTATAGTGGATACACACTCGTATGTAGGTGTATGGTGCGAAGCTGGTGCAAGATGACTGATAACTGAGGAGAAATAGTCCCTACTGTATAATATTTTTCATGTTGGCGAGAAGGGGAAAGAAAATCAATTACTCCTGATTCCTCTAAGAACAATGAGTGAAACTTTCCTATAGTGATAAAAAGTGAAAAAAGGGTTGCCCCTGGTGATAATTGTACTTGTAGAGGTAATATTTCCTTAGGATTATACAACAAGAGACTTTCCTTTTCCTTAAGAGGTAAGGTGTAATTTCCTGAGTGAAAAACAAAAGCTACCGCTCCCCTATCACAAAAATGGAACTGAATAAAATTTTGCTTGATATCTTGGCTAACATTCTCATAATCAGTATTTTCATTTTCTTTTTGGAAGACAAAGATTCCCTCTTCTACTTCTTGAAAAAGGGAGGTACTTTCGGCGATATTTTTTGTATTCATAGGAGCGTAATTTTTATATTTTCTTATTTAGACTTTTTCTATATTTTAGTGGGTATGTAATAGTAAAATACTGATTTACAACTGGTCACAAATCAAAAGGCAAAGATAGCACTTTTAGAGTAAAAAAAAGAACTTTTAGCGCTATTTTTTTTCAGAATATAACCTTATTTTTGCATTCGTTTTTATGGATATATCTAATGACTCAAAATACAACTCAAAAAGAAACTCATTTTTATACCATCGGAATTAGTTACAAGAAGGCAGATGCGGATATGCGTGGACTTTTTAGCCTTGATGCAGAACACCAAGAGCGTGTGCTATCACTAGCCCAAGAGGAGGGCATGGAGGGATTGGCCATCATCTCTACTTGTAATCGTACAGAGCTTTATGGCTTTGCCCAACATCCTTTTCAGCTTATCCAAAAATTATGCGCCCACTCCAAAGCTACCCTTGAGGACTTTGAAAAAGTAGGATATATTTACAAAAATAAAGAAGCGATCAATCACCTCTTCAGTGTAGGAACAGGATTAGATAGCCAAATTTTAGGCGATTTCGAGGTAATTAGCCAACTGAAAAAATCTTTTTCTTTGGCAAAAAAATACAACCTTGTCAATGCCTTCATGGAACGTTTGCTCAATTGTGTCATCCAAGCTAGCAAGCGCATCAAAAACGAAACAGAACTCTCCAGCGGAGCTACTTCCGTATCTTTCGCTTCCGTACAATATATCATGCAGAATGTAGCGGATATTTCCCAAAAAAATATATTGCTTTTTGGTACAGGAAAGATTGGTCGCAATACTTGTGAAAACCTAATTAAGCATACCCAAAACGAGCATATTACCCTAATTAACCGCACCAAGGAAAAAGCGCAAGAAATTGCAAGTAGGTTTAATGTTCTAGTGAAAGATTTTGACACCTTAGAGAGTGAACTCACCCAAACAGATGTATTGGTAGTGGCAACAGGTAGCAAAACACCTACCATTACCAAGGAGATGCTTCCTCAAGATAGAGAAATGCTGATACTTGACCTTTCCATTCCTAAGAATGTTGCCCCTGATGTACAAGAATTGGAGAAGGTAACCTTAATCCACATGGATCATCTCTCTCAAATGACCGATGACACCTTGGAACGCAGAAAGGCTTTTGTACCCCAAGCACAACAAATTATAGAGGAGATTAAGGAGGAATTTGACCAATGGTTACAAAATCGCCGCTTTGCTCCTGCTATTCAGGCACTCAAGCAATCCTTAGAAGCGCTCAAAGAAGGAGAAATAGATTTCCAACGTAAGAAAATAGCTGATTTTAACGAGGCTCAAGCCTCTATCATAGGGGATAGAATTATTCAAAAGATAACGACTCGCTTTATCAATCACCTAAAAGAGAGCTCCTCTCCAGAGGAAAGCCTCACCTTTATGAAAGAAGTATTTGAGATATAAATAATTAGTGGTTAGTCTTTAGGATTAACCACTAATTATTAAAAACTGACAACTAACCTCGTTTTCTCTTTTGGTTCTTACTGATGATAGAAACTACTACATAAGTAAGCATAAGGCATACCAATGCAAAAAGAAGAATCATCATAGTTCCATTGGTATGATTGTACAGTGGGAGGAAAGATAAAATATTCATATCAATTATTTTTACAATTCTTTAAATACTGTATGTAACAAGCGTTTTTTATCGCTGATACTCTCTTCCATAGAAATCATACTTTCAGTTCTGTATACCCCTTGTATATCGTCTATCATGAAGATAATTTCCTTTGCATGCTTGGTATCACGAGCGCGGATCTTGCACAATATATTGTACTTTCCACTGATGATACTCGCTTGTGTGATATAAGGAATCTCTGTAAGTCTCTCTATCACAAACTGGGTTTGGTGGTTTTTCTCTAAGAAAATACCTACATAAGCCACAAAGGTATACCCTATCTTATCATAATCTACTGTAAGGGTGGAACTCTTAATTATCCCCGATTCTTCCATTTTTCTCACACGGATATGTACTGTACCTGCTGATACTTCCAAGGCTTTGGCAATATCTGTAAAAGGCATACGTGTATTCTCAATAAGCATATCAAGAATCTTGTGGTCAATTTCGTCTAACTTAAATCGTGCAGCCATACTTTCTAATTTTTGCGCAAAGGTAGGAATTTTTTTGATATAACCACAATGAAAACGCAAAAAAATTATATATTCTCTACTTCTTTCCGTATATACGCCAATATATCGGGGATATTGCTGAGAATATCACAATTCTTATCGGGGCAAATCTCGGATAATTGATAGGTCTTATGTGCTAAAAAATCCTTACCTTCACTCTCTGGAACGAGCTTAGGGATAAAAATAATCCGATCACCTTCTAAAACCTCTTCTAATTGTACGAAAATTTTTTCTTTAGGATCTTTATCATTTATAATACAATAATCCCTAAAACACTTTTTATTTTCAGGAATTGCCAAATAGTGCTTCCATCCCTCTGTACCTACCTTATTATCATTGATGTAGGAAAGCCCTACATATAGAGCCTGGGCTACATACTTACGAGTTTGCTCTCTTTGATAGTCACCTGGGTAAAAACCTGACTCTATAAGTATGGTTGGAGTGCCCAAAAGCGAATATTGATCACCAGTGCAATTGGGATTAAAACTATCATCAAATCGACCAATAAATCCGTAAATTGACAATTGTAAACATTTATTCATTTCTGTAATCACACTAGCAGCTCGCTCTCTTATAGGAGTAACATTTCTATCTTCATCTACTGCGGGAGCTAGGAAGGATACCGTAGCAGGTCGTTTTCCTACTCCAAAAATAGTACGTTGGTCGTGTAGATTAAAGCAGAAATCGGGCTTTACTTGATCATAGATACTTCTGAGAAACAAACTTTCTTTCTGAGAAATAGCTACCGCATCCCGATTTAGGTCTACACCATTACCATTTACACGAGTATATTGGGTAGCACCATCAGGGTTTAGCATTGGAATAATGTATAACTGACAATTGGAAAAAGGATAACCTTCTTCGCTAAATAACTTAAACAAATCCAATAAAGCACGGGTCGTAGTACTCTCATTTCCATGCATCTGTGACCATAATAGGACACGTTTCTCTCCTTCTCCTATACGGTAAATAGGAATAGGTAGGCCTTTTTCTGAAGAGCCTTCTGTTAATTTCCAGTGATCATAGTCCTGAAGTACAGTTTTCAAATGCCTATAAGGAACGTATTTGCCTATAATACGTTCTTCCTTATAATAACGAAACTCCATAATATTTTTTCACAAAAGTAAAAATAATAATATTCACTATTGTAAAATATTAATATTTTATTCTTGTGAAATAATTTTGCTTTTTGAAAAATAATATATTACTTTTGTAACTTAGTTTTTAACCTTTATATTATGTTCTCCCAACAAGACTTTATTGCTCGTTTACAACGAATTATGAATTATTACGACCTAAATGCTTCCGCCTTAGCGGATAGTTTAGGGGTTTTGCGCTCTAGTATTTCACACCTATTATCCGAGAGAAATAAGCCAAGTTTGGATTTTGTTCTCAAGATAGTAGACAAATATCCTGAAGTAGATCTCTATTGGCTACTCTATGGAAAGGGTACTTTCCCTAAGGAAGAAAAAAAAGCTACCCCTATCCCTCTACCTACTGAAATTCCTTTTCCTCAAGCTAATATTTTGGAAAACAGTACAAAAGAAACACCCCTTGCTACTGAGCTTCCTGTAAAGAAAGAGAAAAAACAGATTCAAAAAATTATTTTCTTTTACGAAGATAATTCTTTTGAAATATTTGAAAATTTGTAGTATATTTGCTTTATCTAAAAATATAATTATTCACATTTGTAAAATTATTTTATATGATGATAGAACACTTATTTTCAGCAGATGCACTTATCGCGCTGCTTACCCTTACTTTCTTAGAGATTGTGTTGGGGATTGACAATGTTATTTTCATTTCTATCGTAACAGGCAAGCTCCCAGATGATCAGCGCAAGCGAGCTACTCGTGTAGGGCTTTTCTTAGCTATGTTTATACGTATAGCTCTTCTCTTCTGTATTTCTTGGCTGGTGCAGCTCAAGGAACCATGGATTAGCTTTGATTATGGTTGGTGTAAGGCTGACTTCAATGGACAGGCAATGATACTTCTTGTGGGAGGAATCTTCCTCTTATACAAATCCACACATGAAATTCATGCCAAGGTGAACCATATAGAACACATTACCGATTCAGCAGATGCAAAAAAATCTATGAAAAGCTCTTTCTGGCCTACCATTGCCCAGATTCTTATGATTGATGTCATTTTCTCCTTGGATAGTATCCTTACAGCTGTTGGTATGACCAATGGTTTGGATGGTGCGCTACTAGTAATGATTATTGCTGTAATTCTTTCCGTAGGTATTATGATGCTCTTTGCGGTTCCTGTGGGAAATTTTGTCAACAATAATCCTTCTATCCAGATATTGGCACTCTCTTTCCTTATATTGATAGGATTCATGCTTTTAACCGAAAGTATGCACCTCTCTCATGCGGTAGTTTTTGGTCAGGAAGTAGGCGCTATTCCTAAGGGATATCTGTACTTTGCCATTGCTTTCTCTTTGGGTATAGAATTTCTCAATATGCGTATGAGAAAGAAATCATCTTAATTTTTAGTAACTTAAACTTATATATAATATGGATTCCATGTATGCTTATACCCATGGGGCGTCTTCTGTGGCGCTATTGGGTGAAACCATTGACGAAAATTTAAAGAAAACGGTAGCAAAATATCCCACTGAGGACGCTCTCATCTGTAGTCACCAGAATTATAGGGCTACTTATGAGGAGTTCTATGACCAAGTCATACAAGTAGCTAAGGGACTTATGGCTTTGGGGGTAAAGCGTGGCGAACGTGTAGGAGTATGGTCTCCCAACTGTTACCAATGGACACTCTTGCAATATGCTACCGCTAAGATAGGGGCTATATTGGTCAATATTAACCCTGCTTATCGTACCAGTGAGTTGATCTATGTGATCAACCAATCAGGCTTATCGGTGATGTTTTCCGCTCTTCAGTTCAAGAGTAGTAACTATAAGAAGATGATGGATGATGCTCGTGAGTTCACCGATACCATTCGAAAGGCTATCTTCTGGGACGAGAGTTGGGATCGCTTTCTCAAGGAGGGCGAACATATCTCCGATGAGGCCTTGCGCAAGCGTGAAGAAAAAGTGCAGTTTGATGACCCTGTCAATATTCAATATACCTCTGGTACCACAGGTAACCCTAAGGGGGTTACCCTATCACACCATAATATATTGAACAATGCCTACTTTATTGGGCTAAGAATGAATTATACACACTCTGATAGGGTGTGTATTCCTGTACCTTTTTATCACTGTTTTGGGATGGTTATCGGCAACTTAGCTTGTACGGTACATGGGGCAACTATGGTAATTCCCAACGATAGCTTTGACCCTATAAAGACTTTAGAAACAGTAGAACGTGAACGCTGCACCTCCCTCTATGGGGTACCTACCATGTTCATAGCCGAACTACAAGAAATGGAACAGAAGACCTACGACCTCTCCTCACTACGTACAGGAGTTATGGCGGGTTCTTTATGTCCGCCTGAAATTATGAAGAAGGTCAAAGAACAGATGAACATGCACGAGATTACCATCTGTTACGGAATGACGGAGACTTCCCCTGTCTCTACCCAAACAAGAATAGGAGCTCCTTTTGAAAAACAAATTTATTCTGTAGGTACTATACACGATCACTTGGAAATCAAGATTATAGATCCCGAGACTCAAGCTACCCTCAAGCGAGGTGAACACGGAGAGCTTTGTACACGTGGTTATTCGGTAATGCTCAAGTATTGGAATAGCCCCGATGCGACTCGCCAAGTGTTGGACGAACAGCGTTGGATGCATACAGGCGATTTGGCCATGATGGACGAAGACGGCTACTTACATATCTCAGGTCGTATCAAAGACCTTATCATTCGTGGGGGTGAAAACATCTCCCCTAAGGAAATCGAGGACTTCCTCTATACTTATAAGGGAGTTATAGATGCCCAAGTAATAGGGGTACCTAGCGAGAAATATGGCGAAGAAATCATGGCATGGATCAAACCCAAAGAAGGGGTTACCATTACCGAAGAAGAAATCCGTGCTTTCTGTAAAGATAGAATTGCTCACTACAAAGTGCCTAAATACTGGAAATTTGTCAGCGAGTTCCCTATGACCATCTCTGGAAAAATCCGCAAAGTGGAAATGCGTGAAATAGCTGCACGCGAATTAGGACTCGCAACTGAAGAATAAAAAAATACAATTATGACTCACCAACTTAAAATATTTAATTCCCTCTCAGGAGAAAAAGAACTATTCACTCCCCTACATGATAATAATGTAGGTATGTATGTATGTGGCCCTACAGTGTACAGCAATGTACACTTGGGCAATGTACGTACCTTTATGTCATTTGACTTTATCTATCGTTCCCTCAAGTTCTTGGGGTACAAGGTACGCTATGTACGCAACATCACCGATGCGGGTCACCTCACCGACGATGGCGATGTGAATAACGACCGCTTCGTAAAGCAATCCCGTCTTGAAAAGCTTGAACCCATGGAAATTGTTCAGAAATACACTGTGGATTTCCATAAGGTATTGGAGCTATTTAACCTCCTGCCCCCCACTATTGAACCTACTGCTACGGGACATATCTTGGAACAAATACAACTGACCGAAAAGCTCTTAAAGGATGGTTTTGCCTATGAGAGCAACGGTTCGGTGTACTTTGATGTCATAGAGTACAACAAACGCGGGCTCAACTATGGCGAGCTCTCTCGAAGAAACATAGAAGAGCTTTTTGCTAATACTCGCGACTTAGACGGACAGGGGGAAAAACGCAATCCTCAGGACTTTGCCCTATGGAAAAAAGCCTCCCCTGCACATATCATGCGCTGGGCTTCCCCATGGGGTGATGGCTTCCCTGGCTGGCACTTGGAATGTACCGTGATGAGTACCAAGTATCTTGGTAATCAGTTTGATATACACGGAGGAGGTATGGATCTGAAGTTCCCGCACCATGAGTGTGAGATTGCCCAAGGCAAGGCTGGACATGGAGAAAGCCCTGTACGCTACTGGATGCATGCCAATATGCTCACCATGAACGGACAGCGCATGAGCAAATCCACAGGTAACTACATTCTGCCTATGCAGTTAGTCTCTGGTAATAATACTTTCTTTGAGAAACCTTTCGCTCCCGCAGTGATTCGCTTCTGCTTTATGCAAGCGCACTACCGCAGTGTATTGGATATCTCTAACGAGGCGATGCTTGCTGCTGAAAAGGGCTTTGCGCGCCTTATGGAAGCTGTAAAAACAGTCAATGAGCTTACCACAGACCTTGAACATCCTACTTCCTTACCTATAAATGAGTGGAAACAAAAGTGCTATGATGCGCTTTTGGACGATTTCAACTCTCCTATCCTCATTGCGCATCTCTTTGAGGCCGTCAAGTGGATCTTCCAAGTGAAAAATGGTGAGGAAAAAATCGCTATCAGCGAACTCAAAGAGCTACAAACCCTAATGAATGCTTTTGTTTTTGATGTACTGGGTCTAAGAAGTGAAGAGCAAACCGCAGGAAATAATGATAAGCTCGACGGAGTGCTCCAGCTGCTGATCAATATGCGTATGGAAGCCCGTGCCAACAAGGATTTTGCCCTCTCCGACAAGATTCGCGATGAACTCTTAGCTCTCGGTATCCAGCTCAAGGACGGCAAGGAAGGAACCTCTTATAGTCTTAACTAAGAAATTAGCTTACTATGAGAAAGTTAGTAGTCCCCTTTCTGCTATTCTGTCAATTTGTTGTGGCTCAAGTTATAGAAGGAGGAGCCTTTGCGGTAATCAATGACAAAGATGGTTATGTAAATGTACGAAAAGAAAAAAGTGTCCACAGCAAAGTGCTTAAAAAACTTGACAACAATACCCTTATTTTTGTTCTTGAATATGATAAGGCTCAAGAAGGCAATTGGATTTATGCTGATAATGAAGGATATATTTACAATGACAGGGTTAAGTGGATACATAATTTTCCTCAAATAGCTAAGGGTATTGCTAAAGGAAATACTATTGTTTTTGAAGGAAAAGAAATTCAGGTCGTTCTCTCTACTGAAAAGTTTGACAAAAGCAAGCATTCCTTCAAGTATCATAAAGAATATCGTGATATAATAGAAAAAATAGATGGAAAACTTTTCTGGGGAACAGATGGTAATATGCCAAAGAGAGAATATAAGAGTATTGAGGTAAAGATTCGTGGAAAACAAGTCTCCATTCCTCAAAGTGCCTATAATGATTTGTATGAATCTTATTTATATACAGAATTCAATTCTGTACATTATGATAAAGACAATGATATTCTCTATATAGTAGCAAACAATGGTGACGGAGCAGGGGCTTATATGGTTTGTTGGCAGATTGAAAAGGGTGTCTACAAAGGAAGAAAAGTAGGTATTCCTTTCTAAAATATAAATATCACATCTCTTAGACTAAACTTTTTATAGTCCTAACTAAAAACTTATTATTATGAAGAAACAATTCTTAGTTTTTCTATTTTTTTGTCAGTTTGCTTTTGTTCGAGCTCAGGAAGAAGCCTTTGCGGTAATCAATGACAAAGATGGTTATGTAAATGTACGAGAAGGAAAAAGTGCCCAAAGTAAGGTACTCAAAAGGCTCAATAACAAGACCATTGTCTTTGTATATAATTACGATAAGGCAACCGATGGCAATTGGATTTATACCGATGAGGAAGGGTATATCTATAATGATAGAGTCAAGTGGATACATAAATTCCCTATAATAGCCAAAGGTATTGCCAAAGGAAATACTATTGTCTTTGAAGGAAAAGAAATTCAAGTCATCCTTACTTCTGGTAAGTTTGACAAGAGCAAACATTCATTCAAATATTTCAAGGATTCTTCCACTGGAATAGAAGTAATAGATGATCCTGCGCTTCTCTATGGTAATGATGGTAAAATGCCAACTACAGAATATAGGAGTATTGTAATAAACATTCACGGAAAACAAGTATCTCTTCCCAAAGATGCTTATAGCGATTTGTATGAACCTACTTTCCTTACAGACCATAATTCCGTCTATTATGACAAGGAAAGCGATATTCTCTATATAGTTGCGAATAATAATTATGCTGATCGCCCTTATAAGGTTTGTTGGCAGATTGAAAGAGGGGTCTACAAAGGTAGAAAAGTAACTGAACTTGTCTACTAAGCTATTGACTATCTATGCAAAAACAGTTGTTTTGCAAAATAAAAACTAAAAATATTTTACAGAAATTTTATTTATAGAACATTTGTAAATTTAGAATTTAAAAACACATTAAATTAAGTGAGAATGGCTTATATATTATAAAAATTTGTCACTTGTCACTTGTCACTTGTCATTATGAAAAAGACTCTGGAGGACTTAGAATTCCCTACCCTTTTAGCTTTAGTTGCCGCGCACACTCTCACTCCCAAAGGAAAGGAGAAGGTACTTGCGCTAAAGCCTTTGATTAATAGGGAGGTGATCACTACACTCCTACACCAAACCAATGAGTACCTAACCTCCTTGGAGACACAAAACTATATCCCTTCTCATAACTTTGAGGAGATTGACCATGAAATTCGCTTCTTAGGGATAGAAAATAGTTTGTTAGAACCGCATTCGTTTGCCAAAATACGTGCGTTGAGCCTGACGGTCAATGCTCATCTGTTGTTTTTCAAGAAGTTTTTGGACTACTACCCTACTTTGGCTACACTTTCTGAAGATATTCCCTATACGGAAGAGATCATCGGAGCTATTGATAGTGTCTTGGATAAGTTTGGTGAAATCAAGTCCGATGCCTCTGAAAAGCTCTACCAAGTACGCACTGAAATAGGAACACTCAAGGGGAAAATTAACCAAAGTTTCTCCCGTGCCCTCTCCGAATACAATGCTTTGGATTATTTGGATGATATTCGTGAGACGGTAGTGGAAAATAGACGTGTATTGGCAGTCAAAGCTACCTATAAGCGCAAGGTACGGGGTACTGTACTGGGAAGTTCTAAGACAGGAAGTATCATTTATATAGAGCCTTTGGTTACCGAACAATATTCGCGCGAACTCTCTCACTTACTCCATGAGGAGAGAGAGGAGATAAGGCGGATTTTGCTCCGACTTACCAATACTTTACGCCCTTTTGCCGAGCTACTCTCCCAAGAGCAGGATTACTTAGTCGGGATAGATGTAATCGCTGCAAAAGCGTATTTTGCCAAAGAAACCCATTCTCTCTTGCCTGAATTCACTCAAGAGCGAGTGTTGGAGCTTCGGGAGGCTTATCATCCTTTACTTTTCCTAAGCAATGCTAAAAAAGGCAAACAAACTTTCCCACAAACCATTCGCTTGGATGACCAGCAACGTATTATCGTCATTTCAGGTCCTAATGCAGGGGGAAAGAGTATTACCCTCAAGACTATTGGGCTACTGCAACTGATGTTCCAAACAGGCTTACTTCTTCCTGTCCACCGCTTGAGCAGATTACCTATCTTCACCCATATCCTAACCGATATAGGGGATAATCAATCTATTGAAAATCACCTGAGTACCTATAGCTATCGTCTCAAAAATATGAATTATTTCTTGAGAAAATGCAATGAGACGACCCTTTTCCTTATTGATGAGTTTGGAACAGGAAGTGACCCAGAACTTGGAGGGGCTTTGGCAGAAATATTCTTAGAAGAGTTCTATCACCGAAAGGCTTTCGGGGTGATTACAACTCACTATGCCAACTTGAAAATATTGGCTAACGAACTCCCTTACGCTACCAATGCCAATATGCTTTTCAATGATAAGACCTTGGAACCTATCTACAAACTCATTGTAGGGGAAGCAGGTAGCTCCTTTACCTTTGAGGTAGCTCAGAAGAATGGCATTCCTTATAGCCTGATTAACCGCGCCAAAAAGCGTATAGAGAAAGGCAAAGTTCGTTTTGATGCTACTATCGCTAAGCTACAAAAAGAGCGTTCGCAGATGGAGAAAACGACTTCCTCGCTTAAGGAAGAAGAGGAGAAAACCCGTGAGGAGGCTAAGCGCTTGGAAACACTCAACAACAAGATACAAAGCAAACTTACCTCTTATCAGGAGCTTTATGACCAGAATCAGAAATTTATCTATCTGGGTAACAAGATCAATGAAATAGCGGAGCGTTATTTTGAGGATAAGAAACGGCGCCCTCTTATTGCTGAATTTCTCAAGATAGTGGAGACGGAAAACAGCAAGCGAAAAGCCAAGAGCAAAAAGGAAAAAGAAGCGGAAGAAGCTCAAAAGAAACTTGCCCAAGAGCAGTTACACAAGGAAATAGAAGCCGTTCGCCAACAGAAGAAAATAGAGAAAAAAGCACGCGAACACTCTCAAAAACAGGAAAAAATAGCTCAATTACAGGCCTTAAAAGAGGGCGATCGCGTACGTATTAAGGATAGCAAATCCGTTGGGGTGATTGATAAGATTGAGAAAGACAAGGCACTGATTAATTATGGTTTCTTTACCACCCTCACAGCCCTCTCTCAGTTGGAATTGGTAGAAAAAGTAAAGAAAAAATAATCGCTATGAGTCGTTATATCATTATTTTAGCTACCCTATTACTCTTAGGGTGTCAGAAAAAACAAATGCAACTTCCACAAGTGGAAGATGTCGAGATCACTTCTGTGGAGGATTACTCTCAGGTGTATATCTCCTATGAGGAACCAACGGGAGAGGCTAAGCTCAACGCCAATGGTCTGATTAGCTCCACCAACTGGGTGCTCCATGTTGATAAGCGTAATAAGCTTAGCAAGGTAGCCCCGCTTTTTATCAAACTACAAGAGAAACGGACAAACCCTCGCAACCCGCATAGTGATCCTGACGCACACCTTTATTGTTCCTTGGCTGATATGTCTCATAATCGTTTAGGTTTTATGGACGTGACCAACCTGACCCTCCTCCCCTATGACCCGCAGAAGATGTCCGAATATGGGAATACCCCTATATATGTATATCCTGACGGCTTTCGACTGAAAGAAAACAAAGGAGAAAAAACACCTTGGAGCGAGTTTGGCGTGTATAAGAATGTTTTTTATATTTGGATTTTCAGTGGAGATATGACCTTCCAGCAGTTTGTAGATATTTATTATACAACACTACATCAGCAAACCGATGGTCCTATCTCAAGAATAATGATCAATGACTAAGATAACCAATATCTTACAATTAACAATTAACAATTATAAAAGTGCTTGACTTTCTAAACTTCAAATTTGTAGATTTATTGGACATCGTCTTGGTAGGACTGATGTTGTACTACATCTATCGCCTGCTCAAGGGTACGGTAGCTATTAGTATCTTTTTGGGTATCGTGATCATCTTTGTCATTTGGAAACTTACCGTGATTGTCAAGATGGAGCTGGTTAGTAGTATCTTAGGTCAGTTTATCAATGTGGGATTCTTTGCCCTCATTGTCGTTTTCCAGCAGGAGATCCGCAAGTTCCTCTTGGTATTGGGCTCTACCAATGTCCTCAAGAGCAAAAACTTACTTAAGAAACTTTCTCTGAAGAAGACATCGGAGGATACAACTATTTTCCACATGTGTGAGACCCTTGTTTCTGCCTGCCGTAAGATGGGGGACGAACGTACAGGAGCTCTCATTATCTTGGAACGCAACCAATCCTTAGAGTTTGTACGCTCCACAGGCGACAAAATGAATATAGAGCTAAACCAACCTATTTTAGAGAGTATTTTCTATAAAAATAGCCCGTTGCATGATGGAGCTATTGTCGTTCAAGATGGTTTTATTGTGGCTACCCGTGTGATTCTTCCTGTTGTAGGCCAGAGTGTGATCCCTAAGGAATATGGGCTCAGACACCGTGCGGCAGTCTCTATCACTGAAAAAACCGATGCCTTAGCCTTGGTAGTTTCCGAAGAGACAGGAAAAATATCTTATATCAACAATAGTGAGTTTGTTCCCTATAGCTCCGATAGTGAGCTGGTTGCTATCCTAACCGAAGCCCTTTCCAAATGATACGTGAGGATTTCCTACAATACCTTTGGGGCCAGCACCTGCTGCCTACCGCTCCCCTATCTCTTTCCAATGGGGAACGGCTGGATATTCTTTCCTATGGGGAGACCAACCCTTATGGCGGCCCTGACTTTTTCAATGCACGCCTGCGTATAGGTAAGCTCCAGTGGGCAGGCAATGTGGAACTACATACGGCTTCTTCTCAGTGGTATGCGCATCATCACGAAGAGGATCCCGCCTATGGGAATGTAATTCTCCATGTGGTCTGGGAACACGACGTTGAGGTGTTTGACTTTCAGCAGAATATCATTCCTACCTTGGAACTCAAAACGATTATCTCCCCCGATTTGGTAGAGAAATATACACACTTACAACAGTCTCAGGCTTCCTTTATCCCTTGCGAAAAACAAATAAATACGTTATCTAATCATCTTATTACCAATTGGTTAGATCATCTATATACTGAACGACTTAAGGAGAAAGCCCAACCTATCTTTGAACTATTAGAACAGACTCAACAAGATTGGGAAGCGGTCTTTTTCCTACGGCTACTCAGTAGCTTTGGGGGCAATATCAACGGAGAAGCTTTCTGGGAAGCGGGCAAGCAACTCCCCTTTTCCGTAATCCGTAAGCAGATGCACGACCTTACCCAACTGGAAGCACTCCTTATGGGACAGTTACGCCTTTTGGAGGCAGCAGACATCAATTGCCCTTACTACCGCTCTTTGCAGCAGGAATACCAATATTTGGTGCATAAGTACACATTGCCTCCTGCCTTGTTCAAGGTACAGTTTGCCAAACTGCGACCACCCAACTTCCCTACTATTCGCTTAGCTCAGATAGCGGCACTATATCATGAGGAACTTTCTCTTTTTAATCAATGTATGTCTTTGGATTCCTATGAACAAGCCCTTGACCTATTTGTGAAGATTACCCCATCCCCCTATTGGAAAAACCATTTTTCTTTTGGCAAGGAAAGTAAGGAAAGCAGCAAGCGCATCACCCCCGCACAGATAGCCAACTTGTGGATCAATACAATTATTCCCATGCAATATGCTTTTGCCCATTCTCGAGGCAAAGATACCTTAGCCGACTGTAAAGCTAAGATGCGTGCTACACCTCCTGAACACAATAGCATATTGGAGCGTTGGGAAAAGCTCCTTTTGCCCAATACCAATGCCTTAGAAAGCCAAGCTATTCTCCAGCTATATAAGAAATATTGTAACAAACATGCTTGTATGGCCTGCCAAGTAGGTCAAGCCCTCCTAAAAAAGTAACCTATGAACACAACCTTTACCTCCATACGTATCTTCTTTGAACGCAATGGTTTCAATGTCTCCACCCGCTTAGCGGAGCGTCTTGGCCTACGAGTGAAGTATGTCCGCCTATTCTTTATCTATATTAGTTTTATCTTTGGAGCAGGCTTTGGGCTTTATTTCGCCTTCGCTTTCGCCCTCAAGATCAAAGACCTAATTCGCAGAAAGCGTAGCTCTGTGTTTGATTTGTAACTTTTTAGGGAGAATTTAAAAATGGATACTTTATTTTTAGGCACTAATAAAATGCCCTCCTATCCTGATGGTCAAGTAGTTGAATTATCTTATCAAAACAATGTATTAAAACTAACCTTAAAGGATTACAAAGAAGAAAGAGCAACCTATTCTTTCCTAAATATCTTTCAATTATCTTTTGAAAATTACCTTAATGAAGATATTGATGAAATTCGTACCTTTTGGGAAGAAAGAGATGGAGAAAAGGTATGTAGGATTTCTATATTGTCAGCTTGGACAGGAAGAGAAATGATACATTTTTCTTTCTTTATGTAATTTCTGTGACAAAATCAGTAATAATACTTGTTCGTTTTACTTTTTGCCTACTAATGAAGCGTTACACTGAAAAATATATTCCTATTTGGAAAGAACCTCTATGGGTAACTTGCCCTGAATGTCAGGAAGCTGCACATGTTACCTATAATACCCAAGAAGGAGCCGTTGTACAATGCTCATGCTGCTCTTTTCATACTTCTCAAGAGGATCTGCAATATTTTGAAGCAATTACTGTCCTTAATTGCCCCAATTGTGGTACCCCTATTAGGCACTCACAGAAAGGACTTAAAGAAAAAAGTGAGCTTATCAAGGTCTCATGTCCTCATTGCCATGAAGTGTATGAGGTAAAGCCACGTTATGAAACCTATTATGAATCTTTCCCAACCCAAGATAGTGGGCTTCAGTGCGATGATGTCTTTGGCTTACCCTACTACTTCCAAGAAAATGTACGAGGACACCTCTTTTGGGCTAGGAATATCACCCACCTACTGCTAATGGAGGACTATATAACCTCTGACCTACGTGAACGAGAGGGAATGACTATAGTGGCGAAGCTACCTACTTTTATCAAGCTAAAAAAGAACAGAGCATTACTACTCAAAATCTTACACAGATGGAAAGAACAGCTACAACTCCCACAGACGGATACCCCTTTAAAACCTTCAATCATGCTCTTCTTTCAAGAGAAAGAAATCAGTATTACTTCCTATCTTGAAGGACTTGATTTTTATGGGACTTATCGCCACATTACCATTCATACATTTCACAAAAAAGGAACTCGTCACTGGACACAATTTGTCAGAAACAATCGCCTTTTAAGAGCCCTCTCCAAGGAAGAGCGTGCAGATATTCCCTTAGAGAAACCTGAATGTTTCTTAGTAGAATATAGTAATGCGGATTTTGGCAAAGAGGTACTTACCCATTTTCTTCAGCGTTATCTACAAACAAACCCACCTCATTCCCTTTATATAGATATGGGGGATACTCTTTATAGTGCTCAAGAACTTTATAACTTTTTACTTAAATATCCTGCTTAGGATTGGAATAAGAATAGGTAATAATCTGCTTAATTTCAAAAAATTGTCATTTATAGCTTGACTTTTATCATTAAAAAATTGTATCTTTGCCCTCAATTATTGTTTCTTATGAAAAAAGAAAATACCAAAGAAACTTTTAAGGTAGGAGACATTGTAGAAGTATCGCCTAATCTAACTTTACTCAAAGAATGGATTAAAGGGAAGATTATCAAGATCCGACAAAATCCCTTTATAGGAACAGAAATAGCTATCAAAGATGACCAAGGTCGCATTTTCTTTGGAGAAAAGGAGTTTTTTAAGCCTGTTTTATAGCCTATCAGAAATAGTTTGCGAAAAATTAGCATGAGCAGCTGTAGGGGCTAATGGCAATTAGCCCTTGGAAAAGAACAAATTAGGAATGAATTCCTTGCCTTATTTATTCGCATTCTAAATATGATTGACTATACTCGCTTTTTATGAAAAAAGCAACAAATCAATAAAAAAATTACACAATATAATATGTTACTAATTAAGTTTGGAGGCTCCTCGGTGGGCTCAGTAGAGAATTTGCAACGTGTGGTGCAGATTGTGAAAAAGCAAACAGAACCCTTTATCATGGTGGTCTCTGCCTTTTCTGGAGTTACCAACACGCTACAATCCTTAGGGGAAAATGCCCTTAGAAACACACACCAACCTATCCTTGAAGCAATTAAGGAAAGGCATATCTCTATGGCAAAATCTCTCTTGCAAATCAACAAGCAAACCAACGCATTAGTACATATCGGGAAAACGGTACTCTCCCTTGAAAATCTGTGTAATAGTATCTCTACCTTAGGAGAACTCTCTGAGCGTACCAAGGCGCGTATCATGGCACAGGGCGAATTGCTTTCTTCCTTTATCATAGGTGAATACCTCAACCAAGAGGGAGTGGCTGTGAGCTACTTGCCTTCGGAAAAATATATTGTTGCTGATGGTGATCCGCTCAATGCAGTAGTGGATTTCTCTCAAACAGAGCAGCGTATGCGTGAGATTGATCCCACTATCTCCTACATCGCCCCTGGCTATATCGCCGCTAATCCTGCGGGGGAATTGGTAGTACTCGGTCGGGGCGGTTCAGACTATACGGCTTCTATTTATGGCTATTGCTTAGGGGCTAAGCAGGTGGAACTCTGGAGCGATGTCAATGGAATGCAAAATGCTAACCCTAAGTTGGTTAAGAATACCAAGGTAATCTCCCAAATGAGCTACGAAGAAGCTTTTGAAATGGCGTATTTTGGAGCTAAGGTGATCTATCCCCCTGCTATTCGTCCTGCTATGGAAAAGAAGATTCCTGTGTTTTTGCTCAATACACTAGCTCCTGAGGAAAAGGGTACCCGTATCCATGTAGCCACCCAAGGACATACCGACAAGGTGTTAGGGGTCTCTACCCTGAGTGATATCAGTATGATTACCATTTCAGGAATCGGGCTGGCAGGTACCAAGGGAAGTGCCCGCCGTGTCTTCCAAGCCTTGGAACAGGCCGATGTAAATGTAATTCTTATTACCCAAAGTTGCTCCGAACAGAGTATCTGTTTCGGAATCAAAACCAGTGATGCCAAAAGTGCCAAAGAGGCATTGGAACATGAATTTGCACAAGAAATAGGCGCTCTCATCAATCCTATAGAACGTACCGATAACCACGTAATTTTAGCCCTTATCGGGGACAATATGAACCACCAAACAGGTCTTAGTGGTAAGGTGTTCAGTGCTTTGGGTGCCAATGGGGTTAATATTCAAGCTATTGCTCAGGGAGCTTCTGAACGCAATATCTCTGTGGTAATTGATGCCCGTGACGAACATAAGGCGGTCAATGTGGTACACGAACGCCTCTTCCAAGAGGTGATCAAGCGTGTACACCTCTTTATCATTGGGGCAGGCAATGTAGGAGCACAGTTTATTGATATTGTCTATAAGCAACAGGAATATTTCCGCAAACTTCATAAGGTAGACCTCAGAGTAGTGATGGTTGCCAATTCCCGACAATATGTATTTTCAGACGAGGGATTACCCCAAGAAGCATTGAAGGCTCTTTCCTCTGGAGAAGCCAATTCTTACGACTCTCCTACAGCTTTAGCAGAGCTAATTATAGCTACCAATAGGCGTAACAGTATTGTGGTAGATAATACTGCTTCAGCTGAGGTGGCAGCTCTTTACCCCCAACTAATTCGTAAGTCTATTTCTGTGGTTACTTGCAATAAGATTGCAGGAAGTGCCCCCTCGGAACAATATACAGCCCTTATGGAATTGGTCAAGAACCAAAACTGTGATTTCCAATATGAAACTTCTGTTGGAGCTGCCCTGCCTATCATCAAGACCTTACAGAATCTATTGCTTAGCGGGGATACTGTTCGCCGTATCGATGCCGTAGTCTCTGGAAGTCTGAATTTTATCTTCAATCACTACAACGCAACTACACCTTTTGTGGAGATTGTAAAGCAGGCACAAAAAGAAGGTTATACCGAACCTGATCCTCGTATAGACCTCAGTGGTTTGGATGTAATTCGTAAAATCTTAATCCTCTCCCGTGAGGCGGGTTATCGCAAGGAAATGAGCGAAGTAGTCTTCGAAAGCTTCCTTCCTGAAAAATCCTTGGAAACCCCTTCTGTTGAGGCTTTCTACGAGGTATTGGAAAAGAATGAGGCTTTCTTCCAAGACCTCTATCACAATGCTCAGAGCAAAGGAGCTAAGCTCAATGTAGTAGCACAGCTCTTAGAGGGGGATATTAAGGTCTCCCTACAACAGATACCCGCTACTTCTCCTTTCTACCAACTGGACGGAAAGGATAATATCGTGGCATTTTATACCGACATGTACCCCACAGAACCCCTTGTTATTAAGGGGGCTGGAGCAGGTGCCAAGGTAACGGCAAGTGGTGTCCTCTCCGATGTGATGTATGTGGCTAACAAACAAAAATAATTCAAAATATTATGAATCAATCGCTTAGAAAAGCAAACCCTATACAAGAAACCGTTTGTGGTTTCGCCCCTGCTACCATTGCCAATGTTAATGTAGGTTTTGATGTTTTAGGTATCTCCCTCTCCTCAGTAGGAGATAGAGTAGAGGTAACTCCTAATGGCGCTCAGCAGAACAAAATAACCTTTATTGAAAGTGCTACTCCCCTACCTTATGCCGTGGAGAAAAACTCTTGTACAGTGGTCATTGCGGCGATGCAAGCACAATTGGAAAACCCTTTGTATGTGGATGTGCGTATACGCAAGGGCTTTGCCTCTGGTAGTGGCTTAGGATCTAGCAGTGCCAGTAGTGCAGCAGCAGCTTTCGCTTACAATACCCTTATGGGCAATCCTTTTTCTTTAGAGGAATTGTTACCCTTCGCTGCTGAAGGGGAACGTGCTGCCTGTGGTTCAGCTCATTATGACAATGTCTCCCCTGCTATTCTTGGGGGGATTGTGCTTTTATATCAAAACAAACCTATACGCCTCCCCTTGCCTAAGGGCTTGCATGCTGTATCCTTCTTTCCTAATATAGAGGTTAATACCGCCTCTGCTCGTAGTATCGTATCAAGACATGTATCCTTGGATATTGTTTCCAAACAGGTGTCTGCCATGGGGGCTTTTGTAAGTGGTTTATACCAAGAGGATTATGATCTTCTTAGAAAAGCTACCAAAGACTTTTTGGTGGAACCTTCTCGTAAGATACTCATTCCTTATTTTGACGAGATGAAAGAGGCTACCTTAGCTGCTGGGGGAATTGCTTTTGGAATTTCAGGTTCTGGCCCTTCTGTCTTCGCCCTTGCTGAGTCCCATGCAGTAGCAGAACGTATTCTTGCTGAATTACATAAGATATACGCTGGACAAGGCATTGAGACCCTTTCCTTTATAGAAGACTTAGCCAATGGAAAAGGCTGTAGAATAGCACAATTTAATGATTGATTGCCAGCGCAAGCTTGTAGCTCGTGCTTATCATAAATAGGGCTTATAGTTCATGCTAATAAATTTCGAAAAAAAAATAGCATGATTCCCTTGCAGGTTTAGAAAAAAGTTGTAAATTTGCACCCGCAAAATCGCCGGTATAGCTCAGTTGGCCAGAGCACGTGATTTGTAATCTCGGGGTCGTGGGTTCGAATCCCTCTACCGGCTCTAAAGCTGTCAATTATTGACAGCTTTTTTTGTTTTTATGGCTAAGATATCGTATCTTTGCACACCGCTAAAGAATTAAAAATGAAGAGCGGCAAAGAATTAATAATTGACAATTAACAATTAAAAATAATGTCTGTTTCAAAAAAAGAAACCAAGCGTGTAACTGTACAAACGCTACATGCTATGAAGGCCAAAGGAGAAAAAATCACCATGCTTACGGCGTATGATTATACCATGGCTAAAATTATTGACGGAGCAGGAATTGATATCATCTTGGTAGGTGATTCTGCTGCCAATGTAATGGCTGGATACGAAACTACCCTTCCTATGACGCTGGATGCCATGATCTACCACGCTTCAGCAGTGGTACGCGCTTGCTCTCGTGCCTTGGTGGTGGCGGATTTGCCTTTTGGTACTTACCAGTCCGACCCACAACGTGCTTTGGACTCTGCCATCCGCATGATGAAAGAAAGTGGCGCACAAGCTGTAAAATTGGAGGGCGGACGAGAAATCGGTGAGGGTATTCGCCGCATCTTGGATGCAGGCATCCCTGTAATTGGACACTTGGGACTTACACCTCAGTCTATCAATAAGTTTGGGGGGTATGGACTCCGTGCCAAAGAACAAGCTGAAGCACAAAAACTCAAGGAAGATGCTCATTACCTACAAGAATTAGGTTGTTCTGCCATTGTCTTGGAGAAAATTCCTTCTGCCTTAGCCAAGGAGGTTACCCAAAGTCTTTCAGTACCTACTATCGGAATTGGTGCAGGCCACGAGGTAGATGGACAAGTGCTTGTATCTCAAGACTTTTTCGGAATGTTTGTGGATTACAAACCTAAGTTTGTACGCCAATACCTCAACCTACACGAGCTAATGACAGGAGCGGTAAGCCAATATATTACCGATGTAAAGGCACAAACATTCCCTAACGAGAGCGAACAGTACTAAGGGGATGAAAACAACCACCCAAAACCTACAAGTGCTTTACGAGGATAACCACTTGATAGCCATTAACAAAAGAGCAGGGGATATTGTCCAAGGAGATAAAACGGGCGATATCCCCTTAAGTGAGATTGTCAAGGCTTATCTAGTGGAGAAATACCACAAAGCTGGAGAGGCTTATCTTGGCGTCGTTCATCGATTGGACAGACCTACCACTGGCCTGGTGCTGTTTGCTAAGACTTCCAAAGCACTTCCTCGTCTCAATGCGGCTTTCGCTACCAAAGAGGAGGTCTGCAAGCAGTATTGGGCTTTGGTAGAGAAAAAGCCTATCCCTACCGAGGGGACTCTTACTCACTTTTTGGTGCGCAATACCACTCAGAATAAGTCCTATGCCTATCCAACAGAAAAGCCGCAGTCTCAGAAAGCAGTACTTACTTATAGGGTATTGGCTACGCTTACTCATTATCTATTAGTGGAAATCAATTTGCTCACAGGTCGTCATCACCAGATACGCGCCCAGTTCACCGCCTTAGGTTGTCCCCTTAAGGGAGACCTTAAGTATGGAGCTAAGCGAAGCAACCCCGACGGGAGTATCTGCCTCCACGCACGTGCTCTTACACTACTCCATCCCGTAAAAAAAGAACCTCTTAGCCTTACCGCTCCCCTACCTGAAACCTTTGCCAAACTTGTAGAAAATATACCCCTAACAAACTCCTAATAAAAAAAATACTTTTTTATTGGGAGTTCCATTTTTTTTTACTATCTTTGTGCGTGTTTTTAATAGCTCATGGTCTAGTTACTACAATGGGTAGTTAGATTACAGTGATTAGGCATTAAAATATTAATTATTAATTTCGTATTGCTTAGACTAAAATAAAAAGATTTATGGTTTTAGAAATGAAAGTCCCTTCTCCAGGGGAATCAATTACCGAAGTAGAAATCGCCACTTGGCTTGTGAAGGATGGCGATTATGTAAAAAAAGACCAAGCCATCGCTGAAGTGGATTCTGATAAAGCCACCCTTGAACTACCTGCTGAAGCCAGTGGTGTCATTACACTCAAGGCTCAAGAAGGAGATTCTGTAGCTGTAGGGCAAGTAGTATGCCTTATCGATACTGATGCTGCAGCACCTGCTGAGTCAGCAGCTCCTAAAGCAGAAGCACCAGCTCCTGCTCCTGCTGCTCCCGTAGCTACACCAGCGCCAGCTCCTGCCCCTAAAGTAGAGGCGCCAGCTCCCGCAAGCTATGCCACTGGAGAACCATCTCCTGCAGCTAAGAAGATTTTAGCTGAAAAACAAATCCCTGTAAACCAAGTAAGTGGTACAGGTAAGGGCGGACGCATCACTAAGGAAGATGCACTCAAAGCACAACCTGCTCGCCATAGCATGGGTACTCCTACCTCTGGAAGAAGAAGTGAAAAGCGTACCAAACTCTCTATGCTACGCCGTAAAGTAGCAGAACGATTGGTATCAGCTAAGAACGAAACAGCTATGCTTACCACTTTCAACGAAGTGGATATGTCAGCTATCTACGAAATCCGTAACGAATACAAAGATGCCTTCAAGGAACGTCATAATGTAAGCTTAGGATTTATGTCTTTCTTCACCTTGGCTGTAGTACGTGCCCTCAAGCTCTTCCCCGATGTCAATTCTATGATTGATGATAAGGAAAAAATCACTTACGAATATTGCGACATCTCTATTGCCGTTTCAGGTCCCAAGGGACTTATGGTGCCTGTGATTCGCAATGCTGAAAACCTTTCTTTCCGTGGTGTAGAAGCCGAAGTAAAACGCTTGGCTATTCGTGCTCGTGAAGGACAAATCACTGTAGATGAGATGACTGGCGGTACTTTCACCATCACCAATGGTGGGGTATTCGGTAGTATGCTCTCCACCCCTATCATCAACCCTCCTCAATCTGCTATCTTGGGTATGCATAATGTAGTGGATCGTGCTATCGTTCGCAATGGTCAAATCGTGGTAGCTCCTGTGATGTATATTGCCCTTTCTTACGATCACCGTCTCATCGACGGACGTGAGTCTGTAGGCTTCTTGGTAGAGGTGAAAAAAGCCCTTGAAAATCCAGTAGAACTCTTGATGAACAATGACCTAAAGAACGCACTCGAACTTTAATAATTGTTTTCTACCATAATCAAGCAAGAGGCTATCCCTTTGGGATAGCCTCTTTACTTTTTTATAACAAACGCTCTATGATCCTATTTCTTCTTGAGAATATAGTAGGAAGCGAGTGTCCCTGTAATTTCTTTACCTTCATCCAAGAAAACAATAGAACCATCTTCTTTTACTTGGTATTGTTGTCTTTTACCATTTTCTTTCTCACTAGTAAGAGTAAGCACCTTGTTTTGAGCATCATAGCTCACCTTTCCTTTATCCTCATCGGTAAGTTCGTTCATTATTTCCTCCGAAGTATAAGTATCCTTACCTATAGTTAGGCTAACATTGATACCATCACAGTCTGCACAAGGAAATGTACCCTCATAAGTACCTTCGTAAGGAGCCTTATCCCCACAAGAAGCTAGCACTAAAGCAATGCCTGCTAATAGAATTTTTTTCATTGTAATAATATATTTTTCATTTAGGGATATAACAATTTTCATGCCAAAGCTACAAAAATACCTTTTTATATTTTGTAGTTAAACTTCTTTTAAAAAGAAAATCATTCTTTTTAATACACGACAAAAAATAATAAGGTACTTGACAAAAGAGCTGAAATTCTTT
>NZ_CALHGG010000013.1 GCF_938029845.1 uncultured Capnocytophaga sp. | reverse complement strand
AAAAAGGAAATAATCCATTTATTTATTGTATCTTTGCCCAAAGTTCCTGAATTTTAGTGTTCTTTTTTTCAAACACAAAATTACTAATTTTTGGGAACTTTTACTTCTCTAAAAAAGTCTAAACAGCTTCCATATCTATTTTTAGTTTAAAATTGTATTTTCTTTGTTTAGGTAAGAGGTAAGGGGTGTTACCATTTGCCGATGCGTTCTCTTTCTAATTGTTGGTGGCGGGTAGCCTCGGGGGTGGGGATATAGCTTTTGTAGAGCGGTTTGGGAAACCCCTCGGCTTTACGGCGCTGGAAATCTGCTTCGCGATAGGGATCAAAGGCGGTGCCAGGGGGTAATGGGCGGTTTTTATCCATATACCACACTACAAAGTCCCAAAAAGCATAGATATCAGAATGCGATAAATGTCCGCCTTTTTTTCTATTTTTATGCAAAAAAACTAAATAAACATCAGGAGCAGCTCCCCCTCCCGCTGTGAATTTAACAATACCATCTCCTTCCTCAAAAGAGATAACCAAATTTTCTTTTTTAAAAGCACGAGGCATACTAATAGTTCCTTCTTCACGGTTTAAAATAAGTTCTTTATAAGGAGCAAATAAAGGGAAAGCCCCTGCTCCCACACAAATAATTATATAAATAATTATACTAACAATACGTTCTATTCCATTTTCTGTATTATAAAATACCCCTATAGGCATAAAAATAAAAGCAAAACAAAAACAGAAAATCCAACTAAATTCTCTTGGGAGGCTTTTTTGTTCTCGATATACTTTATCATTTACTTCTACTACCATAGCATCTTTTAATTTATCCATATCAAAAGACTTAGGTTTTTCTTTTATGATTTTATCTAATGGAGTATCTACTCCTAATTCATTTGTTATTTTCTTAAAAATATTCATTTTTCCAAGTATTAGGGTTGGATTTAGGTAAGAGATAAGAGTTAAGAGGGTGTTACCATTTGCCGATGCGTTCTCTTTCTAATTGTTGGCGGCGGGTAGCCTCGGGGGTGGGGATATAGCTTTTGGGTGGTGCTTCAAAAAGTATGATACAACTTTAGATGTACCCATAATTGATATAAAAGAAAGCTAAAACAAAGGCGACACTATCCCTCAAAGTGTGTAAGTTTCCAAAATCAAGAGTTGTTTTTTAGCCCTTTTATTAAACTCTAATTTTTATTAGGAATCTCTCCAAAAGAAAGTCTTTTATCGGAGAATGGATAGCCCAATAATTTTCTGTTGGAGATACTTGTGGATATTCTCCAATAATATCTAAGTCAATAGATTCTTCTATAATAAAGTATTTCATTTATTAATTCCTTTAAAATATTCATTTAAGTTCATTCCTGAATTTTTGGCTTCTATAATTCTCTTTTTTAAATCAGGAATCAATTCTTCTTGTAAGAACTTATTAGCTTGTTCAGGAGTTAAACCTATTTTATTAAATCTATCTAATTGCGTTTTTACATATTTATCATAGGCAGGATGATTTCCATGTAACCCTTCTCCGATAAGTTTAGTATACTTTTCCAGTCCTATACCATTCATTGTCAATTGTTAATGGTTAATTATTAATGACTAATGACGAATCCTGCTAAACTTTAGAAGAGATTCGTCATTTGTCATTTGTTACTTATCATAGACTGATTTCTGACTACTGTCTACTGATTGGGTAGTTCCTTGTATCCCATATTCCAGAGGGAGAAGGCTTGTTCGTCAGCATATCCTTCAATCATCTTGCTTACTGGAGTACCAGCTCCGTGTCCTGCATTGGTTTCTATACGAATGATGATAGGTACATTCTTGCAAGCTTGTTTCTTTTGTAATTGAGCGGCAAACTTAAAACTGTGAGCAGGTACCACACGATCATCGTGGTCAGCAGTGGATACCATAGTAGCAGGATAGCATACCCCGTCTTTTACGTTGTGAACTGGTGAGTACTTAAGTAGATAGTCGAACATCTCCTTGCTATCATCGGAAGTACCATAGTCATAAGCCCAACCTGCACCGGCAGTGAATTTGTGGTAGCGAAGCATATCCATAACTCCTACATCAGGTAAGGCTACTCGCATAAGGTCTGGACGCTGGGTCATTACGGCACCTACCAATAATCCTCCGTTAGAAGCTCCCTTGATAGCTAATTTTTCTTTAGAGGTATATTTTTCTTTGATAAGGTATTCAGCAGCAGCGATAAAGTCGTCAAATACGTTTTGTTTCTTGAACTTAGTACCGTCGTCATGCCATTTTTTACCATATTCGCCACCTCCGCGGATGTTAGCAGTGGCATATACCCCGCCATTGTTCATCCATACAGCGATGCTCACCCCAAAGTAAGGATAAGTAATAGCATTGAACCCACCATATCCATAGAGTAGGGTAGGGGCAGTACCATCAAGCTTAGTAGTCTTCTTATAGGTAATGGTCATAGGTACCTTAGTACCATCCTTAGAGGTATAGAATACTTGTTTGGACTCATATTCATCAGAGTTGAAAGCGATAGAAGGTTTCCAATATTGGGTAGTTTCCCCACTTTCCAAGTTGAGTTTGTAAATACTTGTAGGAGTACAAGTGTTGGTGAACCAGAAATAAGTGTCTTTTTGGTCATCTTTGGAAGAGAAACCACCAGCAACCCCTATGGAAGGTAGCTTAATATCGCGGATAAACTTACCAGAGAAATCATACTGCTTCACTTCAGTAAGAGCAGCTACGGTATATTTGGCAAGAATATAGCCCCCAGCAGTGGTGATATCCAATACATTTTCACTTTCAGGGATAAGATCAGTCCAATGTTCAGGAGTTGGATTCTTTACATCGGTAACCACTACTTTTCCGTTAGGAGCGTTGAGGTTGGTGAAGAGGTAGAGCTTATCTCCTTTGACATCAATCACGGAAGTATCAGAAGAATAGTCGTTAAGAATAGTAACCAAAGGTGCTTTAGGATCTTTCAAGTCTTTGATGAAGAGTTTGTTACCAGAAGTAGCATCGGCACCGAAGATAACAAGGAATCTTTGGTCATCGGTTACATAAGCATCTGTATAACGATTTTTTTCTTCAGGGGTACCTCCAAAAATAAGCACATCCTCTTTTTGGGAAGTACCTAACTTGTGGTAATATACCTTGTTTTGATCGGTTTTTTCAGAAAGCTCACTACCTTTTGGTTTGTCATAAGAAGAGTAGTAGAAACCTTCGTTTCCTTTCCAGTTACCTCCACCAAATTTCACATCTACAATGGGATCGCCTATTTGCTCTTTGGTCTTGGCATTGAGCACTATAGCTTTTTTCCAGTCACTACCAGCTTCGGAGATAAGGTAGCATACCAAAGAACCATCTTTGGAGAAGTTGATACCAGCTAAGGAAGTAGTTCCATCAGCAGCAAATTTGTTAGGGTCAAGGAAAACCTCCTCGTTGCCGTCCTTGTCTTTGCGGTAGAGAACGCTCTGGTCTTGCAATCCGTTATTACGATAGTAGTAAGTATAATCTCCCTCTACAAAAGGAGCCCCTGACTTCTCATAATTCCAGAGCTTTTCCAGTTGTTCCTTGATTGTCTTGCGATAAGGAATAGCATTGAGATAGTCACTTGTGAATTGGCTCTGTGCTTTCACCCAAGCCTCTGTTTCAGCACTTCTGTCATCCTCAAGCCAACGATAAGGGTCAGCTATTTTGGTACCGAAATAGTCATCTTCTACGACTTGTTCTTTGGTTGGGGGGTAGGTGAAGTCTTTCATCTGTTCTGTCTCAGCAGGTTTTTGGTTGTTTTGGCAAGCTGAAAGAGCAAGCGCACAACCTAGCGGAATAAAAAAATATTTCATATGTAATTAATTTAGTTATTAGTAGCTAGTCATTAGTGGTTAGTCATTGGAGATTGATGTCTGAGTACTAACCACTAATGTCTGACTACGATTATTCATTTGGTAGTTTTTTGTATCCCATATTCCATAGGGAGAAAGCCTGCCAGTCAGCGGTTTGGTCAATAATCTTGCTTACTGGAGTACCTGCTCCATGTCCTGCATTGGTCTCTATACGGATAAATACAGGATTTTTGCAGGATTGTTTGCTTTGCAATTGAGCGGCAAACTTGAAGCTGTGAGCCGGTACCACACGGTCATCATGGTCTCCTGTGAAGACAAGGGTTGCAGGGTAGCAGGTGCCTTCCTTTACATTATGTACAGGGGAGTAGCCCTTTAGGTATTCGAACATCTCCTTGCTGTCATCAGAAGTACCATAATCATAGGCCCAACCTGCCCCAGAGGTAAATTTGTGGTAACGAAGCATATCCATTACCCCTACATAAGGTAAGGCAACACGCATAAGGTCAGGACGTTGGGTCATTACGGCTCCTATGAGTAGTCCACCGTTGGAACCACCCTTGATAGCCAGTTTTTCCTTGGAGGTGTATTTGTTATCTATCAAGTACTGGCAAGCGGCGATAAAATCGTCAAAGACGTTTTGCTTCTTGAACTTAGTACCGTCATCATGCCATTTCTTACCATATTCACCCCCTCCACGAATGTTGGCCACGGCAAACACACCACCATTATTCATCCATACCGCATAGGTAACGGCAAACCATGGGGTGTAGCTAACGTTAAATCCGCCATAGCCATAGAGACAAGCAGGAGCCGTACCGTCCAAGGGAGTACCCTTCTTATAGGTGATGATCATAGGTACTTTGGTGCCGTCCTTGGAGGTATAGAATACTTGTTTGGACTCAAAATCATTGGGGTTGAAGTCTATCTTAGGTGCCCAATAAAGCTCCGTATCTCCTTTGTCTAAGTGTAACTTATAGATACTTGAGGGAGTATAGAAGTTTTCAAAGGAAAAATAACTTTCACTCTCTTCTTCCTTAGCACTATTCAAGGTTACTGTACCCAAGGCAGGGAGCTTGATATCTCGGATCAGTTTTCCCTCAAAATCATATTGCTTCACTTGGGAGATAGCGTCTTTCATATAGTGAGCCAAGATATATTTCCCAGCCACTACAGGGGTAAGTACATTTTGTGTTTCAGCAATAAGGTCTTTCCAGTGTTCAGGGGTAGGGTTTTTTATGTCTGCTACCACAATTCTCCCATTAGGGGCATTCAGGTTGGTGTGGAAATAGATTTTATCCCCTTTGATAGAGAGTACGAATGTATCGGAAGAATAGTCATTAAGGATAGTAACAAGGGGGCTGTTGGGCTTTCTAAGGTCTTTGATCCACAACTTACCTCCTGAGGTAGTTTCCTCTCCACGGATGATAAGGTAGTTTTCATCATTGGACACATAACCTCCTACATAGCGATTTTTTTCTTCAGGTTTTCCTCCAAAGACTAGTATATCAGCTGATTGAGGGGTGCCAAGTTTGTGATAGTATAGCTTGTTTTGATCTGTTTTTTCAGAAAGTTCACTTCCCTTTGGTTTGTCATAGCTACAATAGTAAAATCCTTCGTTTTTGTACCAGTAACCTCCTGAATATTTGATATTTACAATAGTGTCTCCTACTTGTTGTTTGGTTTTGGTATCCATAACAATCGCCTTGCGCCAGTCACTTCCTCCTTCTGAGATAAGATAGCACATGAGAGAGCCATCTTTGGTAAAGTTAATTTCAGCCAAGGAAGTAGTACCGTCAGCAGCGAAGCCATTAGGATCTAAGAAGACTTCTTCATGCCCCTCTTTGTCCTTGCGGTAGAGAACATCTTGGTTTTGCAAACCATCATTCTTATAATAGTAGGTATAATCACCTACATTGAAAGGGGCAGTGAGTTGTTCATGATTCCAGAGCTTTTCAGCTTGTTCTTTGATTTTGTTGCGGTAAGGGATATAGCGTAGGTAGCCAAAGGTTACTTCATTTTGTGCTTTCACCCAATTGGCAGTTTCTTGGCTTTGGTCGTCTTCAAGCCAGCGATAAGGATCTACAACCTTTTCTCCAAAATAAGTGTCTTCTACGTTTTCTTTTTTGGTCTCAGGATAAGAGAAATTCTCCCACGCTTCTTTTGCCTCTTCAGGAGTCTGCTTTTGTTGAGGGTTATTACATGCCGTCAGGGCAAGCAAACAACCCACAGGAATAAAGAAAGATTTCATATGCAATTAATTTAATCAGTAATCAAGTGATTGGGTGTCAGTGACAAGTTAGACAATGCCAAATATACGTTTTTTTTTAAAACTGACAAAGTTAAGTTTAATAAATTGCATTCTAAAATTCTATACCCTTGAATCTTGTAATTCTTAAAAATTCGAATATTCTTCGCTGTTCAAACTTTAACTTCTTTTTATTATTGCTGATTATTGATTTTACTGATTAAATGTTGTAATTTTGTAGTCTCTAAGAATGAAGTGTTGTATGGATTTGGCTGTAATCTTATAATTCTTTGTTTCTATAACCCTAAAACCCTATAAATCATGAAAAAGCAAATTGTACAAACCCTATGGCGTATTGCCAATGGACAACCTCAAGAGCAGGGAGAAAAAATAGTTTATCCTAATATACGAGAGCAGCTCAATGCTATGAAAGCAATTATGAGTATCAAAGGTTGGGACGAACTTGATTTCCAAGAGGTGAGCTCTTCCCCAGCCTCCTCTTGTGAATCATCTATAATCAGTGAAGAGATAACAGCAAACTGTCAGCAAACTACAATAGCTGAAGAGGAAAAAGCAAGTGAGCCACAAGAACCAACAGAAAAAGAAACTCCTACAGATCCTGTAGTAACTGTTGTACAAGAACAGCCCTTATCACAACAATCTACACAACAGCCCTCCACTAAGTGTATCCCTCCTAAAAAGATATCAGTAGGAAAAATGAAACGGATGCTAAGGCGAGGGTTAATGAACCGATGAGCCGATGAGTTAATTAGCTGATGAGCCAATTAGCTGATGAGCCAATGAGTTAATTAGATAATTGGCAAATCGGCAAATCGGCAAATTGTCAAATCGACCAATCGACAAATTGACAAATCGACAAATTAGTTTAGTGTCTTTCTTTATTCATGTTGAGTCTCAGGAAGATAAAGAGTAGCATCGTAAATCCCCATAGACCTGACCCTCCATAGCTGAAGAAAGGTAATGGAATACCCACAGTAGGCATAGTACCGATTACCATACTGATATTGACAAAGAAGTGTATGAAGAAAATAGAGGCGACACAATACCCATAGATACGATAGAGTTTACTTTTCTGATTCTCAGCAAGATACCATATACGTAAGCAGAGAATAGCAAAGAGTAGCGTTACAGTTGCAGTACCATAAAACCCCCATTCTTCTCCCAAGGTGGTGAAGATATAGTCGGTATGTTGTTCAGGAACAAAGTCGCCCTTGGTGAGTGTGCCTTCCAGGAAGCCTTTGCCGGAGAGCCCTCCAGAGGAGATGGCCGATTCGGCCTGTAAGGTATTGTAAGCTACTGTTTGTCGGAGTGTCTGGCTATCAGTGATTTCATTCTCTAAGCGCAACCAAAGGCTAAACCTGTCTCGGTGGTGCTGCTTGAAGACATTGTAAAAAATGAAATTAGCTGAATAAGAGGTCAATATACACAATACCACTAATAAGGAAACATTTTTATAAGGAGTATGCCCATTACGCTTTTTTGCCCAATAGCCATAGAGTAGCGCTAGAAAGACGAAAAGAGTAATGGTATTGCCCATGCCAAACTTTAGGGTGGAGAGGAATACAGCTAAAAACAAGAACATCAGGAAGATAAAGGACGAACTCATACCCTCTCGGTTCAGGGCAAAGATAAAAGCTCCATATACCAAAGTACTTCCTGGGTCTGGTTGTAGGATAATGAGAAAGCAAGGGATAATGATAATGGTTAGCGTATTAATCAAATCCTTGAGTCGCCTTATATCCGTTTGTATATGGCTGAGTTGCTTGGCAAAAAGTAGGGCAGTGGCTGTTTTGGCAAACTCAGCGGGCTGTATCGTAACAGGGCCTATGGCATACCAAGCCTTAGCCCCATTGATTGTTTTTCCAAAAATAAGCACCCCTACTAGTAGTAGCATGGCTACGATATAGAATATTTCAGCCGAATTTTCATAGAATTTTGGTTCAATAGCCAAGATAAAAAGGATAAGGAGCACACTAGTACAAACAAAAAACAATTGTTTGGTAGCATGCTGTGAGAAGTCCATAAGGTTGGTGGTCTGCTCATTATAACCAGTGGCATAGATGCAAACCCAACCAATGGAGACTAAAGCTATATATAGGAGGACACTTATCCAATCGAGGTGTTTTAACATAAGGCTATTTATTAATAGAGAAAGGTTTTCCAGAATAAGGCTTGGCATATTCATCCTCCAAACTTTTTTCTATCATTTTTTTCTCAAGGTCTTTTCTTTTTACGTTTTTGGTAAGGTATTTTTCAATCATTAGTGAGGCAATAGGCCCTGCGATACGTGCCCCAAAGTAACCGTTTTCCACCACTACGACAATAGCTATTTTGGGGTCTTCCATAGGTGCCATAGCCATGAAAATGGAGTGGTCAGTCAGCTGCATGCGCTTTCCGTTGACCCTTACATAGTTCTCAGCGGTTCCTGTTTTGGCCGCTACATTGATGCTATCTATCTGAGTACCTCTTGAGGTACCACCCGTATAGGAGAGGTTCATGCCTCGTATGATAGGATCAAAGTATTTTGAGTCAATACGAGTGTGCTTTATCTGGGTATATTCGGTAAAGGGGGTGATCTCTCCGCCAATTTTTTTAACCACATGAGGAGTATAGTAAGAACCCTTGTTGGCAATAGCCGATAAGGCATTGGCAAGCTGTAAGGGGGTAACGAGTACCTCTCCCTGGCCAATACCATTGGAGATATTACTAGTAGCTCGCCAGCCGTTTTCCCCATATTGTCGGTTGTAGAAAGCAGCATCAGGCAGATATCCCTTGCGACCAATAGGAAAATCACTACCTAAGTAAGTTCCAAAGCCAAAGCTCTTTAGATCCTCTGCCCAAGCGGAGAGTCCCTCGGCTGGGGTAGGGTATTTCTCAATAATTTTGCGATAGGTATGTGCAAAATAAGCGTTGCAGGAGGTAGCGATGGCATGGATCATATCAATAGGTGAAGCATGCCCATGGCATTTCATTATACGATTTCCATAGTGGTATCCGCCATTACAGGAAACTAAGGTGCTGGGACTCATTACCCCTTCCTGTAATCCCAAAAGACCTGTAAAGGGCTTAAAGGTGGAACCTGGAGGATATTCTGCCAAAAGTGCACGGTCAAAAAGAGGCTTGGCAATGGAGTCATTGTAGAGCATGGTATAGTTCTGCGAACGCTTACGCCCTACCAATAAGTTAGGGTCATAGGAGGGAGCTGAGACTAGGGCTAATATCTCTCCTGTTTTAGGTTCTATCGCTACAATGCTACCACGCTTACACTGCATAAGCGTCTCTCCATAGAGTTGTAGGTCATCGTCTATGGTAAGTTCTAAGGATTTTCCAGCAATGGGAAGTGTATCATAGATGCCATTCTCGTAGGAGCCTATCACACGGTTGAACTTATCTTTCTGTAAGTAGCGCACTCCTTTCTTCCCTCTGAGGAAATCCTCGTATTGCTTCTCTACACCCTGCCTACCAATGATCTCACCCGCTAAGTAGTAGGGATTTTTCTTGAGTTCCCAGTCATTCACCTCACTGATGTAGCCCAATACATTGGCACCGCTGAAGGTCTCATAATGTCTCAAGAGGCGTTTTTGTACAAAGAATCCAGGGAATTTTCTCAGTTTCTCTTGTAAGGGAGCATACTCTTCCTTGGAAAGCTGGCTGACAAAAACTGAAGGCTTGCGATAGGAATATTTCTTTGCCTTGTCCAAACTCTCACGAAATCGTTCTATATCAATACCTACCAAGGAACAAAATTCTAAGGTATCTAGGGGCTTTACCTCACGGGGTATGACCATGATGTCATAAGCAGACTGGTTGGAAACCAGTAATTTACCATTTCTATCATAGATGTATCCACGTTCAGGATAATCATAGGATACTTCGATGGCTACATCACTAGTAATATTGTCTTTACGAGTGTCTTTATCAAGTACTTGTAGATAGAAAAGTCTTATTAATATAGAGATTGTTCCTGCACAGATGATGAAAGGTAGGAATATTTTTTTCATTTTTCTATAATGCTTAATTCAGCGTGGCAAAAATAATCATTATCTTTGAGAATTACAATATAAAAATGTAATTTGTTGCACAAAAATATTTTTATTTTATTTTTTTTTAAAACAATATAAGTTTTGGCATGAAAGTTGTAAATAGTGAAAATGAATAGACGACTAATGTATACTTACCATGTATTAATTTATTTTTTGATGAAAATGGAAAAAATAGGAAAAGATCCAAAAGTATTTCGTTAAATCGTAAAAAAATGTTATATGTAATTCTTATATATGACAAATATTGATAAAATCAGGTTTCTATAAATTAGAAATCATTAAGTTTTTTTTTTTTTTTTCTTGTTATAGTAAGTTAAAATTAAATTTAACATTTTATATAATTAGCTCTTTTATATTGTTTTAAAATGTAGTTAGTTATCAATAAATGATTAATAGGTATTTTAATATCATTGTGAATAAAAAAATAAATCGTACCTTTGCACCAAATTTGAAAAATATGATATAAACTCTAAAAAAACTAAACCAAATCAAAAACCATTAAAAGATTGTATTAAAGATTAAAAAGGCGCTCTATTAAGGAGAAATCCCCAACCTCTCTTAATAGTAATGCAGGTGTCATTAAAAAACAGCTGCATATTACTAAAAACCACAAAACTAAATTGGAAAATATTTACTTCTCAACTTTTAAAAGCAATTAATAACAAAACAATTTAGATTTAAGATGATAAGACAAAGTATGTCAAAAGTGAAACAACTATTGTTCCTCGCCTTGTGTCCAGCCTTTGCCTTTGCTCAAGAAACAGGAAAGAAAGATTATAAGAATACTTTAGAAGGCAATGTAAAGAGTGTACGTATTACCACTTATGTAGCTTTAGACAAAGGAGGAGGGAATTATGGAAAAGGAAGTGTAGCTAAGGGAGTAGATAACCTGCTCATAAATTACGATAAGAAGGGAAATATAACTGAAAAAATAGCTTACTATACCAATGGAGGTCTATGGTACTCTAAAAAATATGTATATGAAGGAAGTCAGGTAGAAAAACCAGTGGCAAAACCCGCTCCTAAGACACCTCAAGCTACCAAGTCTATTAATGATGATACTACAACAGAGGAAAGTTTCAAAGGTCGTGTAACCTATCGTTATGATAAAAAAGGCCAAAAAACGGAGGAATCCTCATTTGATGATAAGGGAGCTCTGCTTTGGCGTTATGTATATCGCTATGATACACGCGGAAATATTGTAGAAAGAGATAGTTTTGATGCTCAAGCTGTCTTGTTCATGAGAGAATCCTACCGCTATGACTCTAATAATAATAAATTAGAAAAAGTGGTTACTATGAAAAACCAAACAGCTTATAAGTGTACTTGGACATATGGTGATAATGGCAAGGTAGTGGAAAAGGAAGAATTCTTTACAGAGTTGATCACACCAGGTGAATTAGATAAGCTTGTAATAGATGAAGTCAATACTAAAGGGGTATTGCGCAAAAAGCTCAAGTATACCTATGATAATAAAGGGAATAGGGTTGAGGTAAATATCTATGATGCACAAAAGAGACCAGCTCCAAAGGTTACAGCAGGCGCACCTGCTCCTAAAAAGGAAGAACCTAAGCAGCCTTCTTATGAAGAACTTGCAGACCCTAAACTCCTCTATACTGTTGAGTATGATAACTTAGGTAATATTTGGAAAAAAGATACTTATGTATATGATAAATCAGGACAAATTATAGAGGTGAAAAGTATAGATAATGAGCAAAAACCTCTCTTCCGCTATACTTACAAATATGATGCTAAGGGTAATGAGATAGAACGAGTGAATTATGATAAGAGTAATGAGGTGATCCAAAAAACAACTCATGTATATAATGACAAAGGACAATTGATAGAACGTGCAGAATATGACTCTTATGGTGAACTTATCCAGAAAAATACTTATAAGTATGATGAAAAAGGACAAAGGATAGAACAACAAGGTCACAACAGTGATGGTTCTTTGGCTTTCCTTACTAAGTTTGTTTATAATAGCTTAGGAGAGTGTGTACAATCTACTACTTTCAATCGCAAAGGAGAGGAAACCTCCAAGCTCATACAACAATATAAGGTGGATGCTAACAAAAACTGGACAAACCTTACTCAATACTCCAATGGTAAAGCAACTTATATCACCGAACGTATCATAGAATACTACAAATATAAACCGAAACTCATAAAACTATAGAGACTACTTAAAGAGAGAAACTACCCCTTGTGGGTAGTTTTTCTTGTTAAATATATGTTATCTCATGTATATTTCTAAATATTTTTATACTTTTGCGCATTGAAAATATTTAAATATTATAAGATGAAACCAATCTTTCTCTCTATTTTATTGACAACAAGTTTGTCTTTTGCACAAACTGCAGGAAAAGAAGATTATAAGAACACACTCAAAGGTCCAGTGAGTAGTATCCGTATTGTTACCTATAAGGCACTAGACAAGGGGGGTGGAAACTATGACAAAGGTGAAGTGGAAAAGGGAATGGAAAACCTGCTTATCTCCTATGATAAAAAAGGAAATATGACAGAAAAAATCGCCTATTATCCTAATGGAAGTGTATGGTGGACAGCTAATTACAAATATGAGGGGAGTGATGTAAAGAAAAAAGCACCCGCAAAAAAGGAAATCAAAAAAGCAGCTCCTTTGGAAAAAGGAGAAGAGGGCTTCAAGGGGAAGGTACTCTATCGCTATGATAAAAAAGGGCAGAAAACAGAAGAGACCTCCTATGATGACAAGGGAGCTCTTCTTTGGCGCTATGTATATCGTTATGACACTAAGGGCAACCAGATAGAACGCGATAGCTTTGACCCACAAGGTACCCTTATAGGAAGGGAGATTTGTCGTTATGACCAGAATAACCGCATGACAGAACGCTCTATCTCTATGAAGAACCAGTTGGCCTACCAAGGTAAATGGGAATATGATGACAAGGGAAAGGTATTGAAAAAGGAAGAATTTTTTACTGAACATATTGCCCCTGAGAAGATTAATAGTCTTGTGGAGGACGAACTTCGTATCAAGGGGGTGCTTTGGAAGAAATTTGTCTATTCCTATGATAATAAAGGAAATAGAACTGAGGTAAATATCTATGATGCCAAGGCTAATGAACACCCTTCTCGCCAACCAGAAGCAGTAAAAGAGCCTGAGAAAGAGGAGCCTAAGGAACTTTCTTATGACGAAATACCTAATCCTAAGTTACTATTTGTAGAGGAATATAACAATGTAGGAGCACTTTGGAAAAAGGATACTTATACCTATGATGAGTCAGGAAAGATAACTCAAGTAAAATCCATGGACAATAAGGATAAGCCCCAGTTCAACTATACTTATACCTATGATGACAAGGGGAACGAAACAGAGCGTGCTACCTATGATAAGAATGACAAGCTTGTACAGCGTATCACTTATGCTTATGATGATAATGGGAATATGACAGAGATGGTAGAATATGATGCCAATAATAAGCTTTCTCAAAAGGAAACTTACAAGTATGATGTAAAGAATAATAAGATAGAACAACAGGGATATAACCTCAATGGGAGTTTAGCTTATACTTTTAAGTATCTCTATAATCCTAAGGGGGAGCTTATAGAAACCCGTACTTTTGACCCTACGGGGAATCTTACCTCTAAGCTTACTCAGCACTTTAAGTTTGACGCTTATAAGAACTGGACAGAGCGTATCCAATACACCGATGGTAAGGGCTCTTATATCACCGAACGCATCATAGAATATCACAAGAACAACTAGGTAAAGTAGAATAGAAAAAGAAGAGGCAGTCTCCAAAGACTGCCTCTGTTTTTCCCATGTAGGAATGTAATTTATTACGTCCTTATATATTAGAAAGTAACCCCAATGGAAAGCATCATAGCTGAAAACTTCGTAGCGGCTAAGTTGTTATACTGATACTTGATCCCTCCCTGATATTGCTGGTGATAGTAATTGGCACCCACCGCAAAGGAGAAGATCTCCGAGTAAGAAAAAGCTGTATATTGCAACTGATAAGCCAGCGAAATAGGTCTATAAACAAAAACTTCGGCATCTTGGGTCATGGAAAAACCAAATTGGTTAATGCCATTGCCTATATAGCCTGCCCCTAATCCCCAACTAAGGCTCATTCGCTGAGAGCGAATACGAAAATACTGAGCAGTGAGGGAGACAAAATCCAAATGCTCGGCGGGGACACCACGCTGTTTTTCCCAAAAGTGTCGGTAGGAGAGTGTTGCTCCAAAGCGACTACCCATGCGAACCTTTCCTTGTAGGTTGTTTTGGAAGATGTGCATCCCCATGGAGACTTCATTGTTAACGGATGCACGGAAGAGCGTAAAATCCTCTATAATTTGTTTCTCATAGGTATAGTCGCCCTTGCCCTTATAATAGGGATAGGGATTAAGTTCCGCCGTTCGCATACGTCCGTACTGCTCATAGCTACTTTCCACCAATAGGTTGTAGCCTAGGATAAAGGTTAGGTCTAAGAGCATGGGCAAAAAGGTAATATCATCCCAAGTGGAATGAACCTGATAGCTCCCATCAGTGGAAGTGTGATGTTCCTCACTTCCTGAGCTGGTTATAGGCGGGGAATCAAGCCTTTCTTTGGCTTCCTTGAGGGTTCCTTGCCCATAGGTCATCCCACAAAATAGAAAAAATAGTAAAAAATGTTTCATAATAGTGACGAAAAAAGGTAAAAAGTGAAAAGTGAAAAATGAAGAGAGACTCATCATTTATCGCTATTCACTTTTCACTATTTATTATTCACTAATAACTTCCTTGGTGGTTTTTCTTAAGTAAGTCATTAACTGATTTCACAGGGTTGAAAGTAATCTGTGGTACTTCCACAAAGATACTGATCCAGCCTGCCATGCCACCATTCCACAAGCCAGGGAGTTCTAATGCCTTGAGAGGACGTCCGTTATAGGATTTTTCAGTAATAAAGCTGAGTTTCTTGTCTTGGAATTCCTCTAAGTCGAATACCTCGCCCTTGTAGTTCTTGATACAGCAGACAATATCTACAGGATTGAAGTGGGTAGAGGACTGAAGGCGTTCCCACTGTTGTGGATTATCCTTGTCTATCTGTGCCATTTCAATGATTTGTAAGGATTCATTGCCATCGGTGTCTTTTATCCAGAAAGGGCCACCCCCTATTTCACCTTCGTTCTTTACCATACCACACACACGTATAGGGCGGTTTAGTGCTTGATAGATGTATTCTATCATATAGCGCTTGGCAAACTTATGTACATAGGAAGGTACCTTGATATTGAGCTCAGGGAGGAACTTGAGGATTTCAGGAAGTTCTTTTTTCTTGAGTTTTTCCTTTTGTATTTTTTGTAGAATCTTATGTACTTTGGAGCGGGTATCTTCCAGTTTTCCAGCCAATACCTCTTTGTAAAAAATAGCCTCATCAGCATAGGATTCTACCACTACATTATCAATATTCTTGATAAAGATGATGTCGGCATTCAGTTCGTTGAGGTTTTTGAGCAAAGCACCATGCCCAGCAGGACGGAAGAGCAATTGGTTGTTCTCATCTCGGAAAAATTCATTTTCTAGAGTAAGAGCTACCGTATCAGTACTCTCACTTTGGTGGGAGAAACCTACCTCAAAGTGTACCCCATACTGCTTTTCTAAGTTGGGGCGTATTTCGGCTAATTGATTAAGGAATAGGGTGCTATATTCCTTCCCAATGGTAAAGTGGATATTAACCACCTCCCCCTGAGCGGCATAGAGAAAAGCCTCTCTGAAGTGTTCTTCAAAGGCGGTAACTACCTTTTCGCCATATTTGTGGAAAGGAAAAAGTCCCTTGGGTTTGTTTTTGTAGTTAAAAGGTTCTTCCTTGAGAAGGATATGAGCGATACGGAGTTTCTGCTCATCTTCATTGAGACCTTCGAAGGCTTTGTGCTGCTCTATATACTTTTGTAAGGAGTCGTAGAAAGCAAATTGAGGCAGGTATTGGAAGAAAATTTCTGCATTTGCATTGCCACTTTCTTTGATATACTCCTTAAAAGTCTGCTTTTTAGGGTCAAAATCACTCTCAAAGGCTGAAAGGAACTGAAACATACGTGTAGCGGAACCAGAAGCAGGGACAAACTTGAGTATGTCCAAGCTGTTTTTCTTTTTCTGGTAAGTGGCTACATATTGTATGGCATCTTCTCGGGAGAAAGAGAGGATACCACTACCCACATGAGCAGGTGCTACTAAGTTCACAGGTGGAACTCCTGCGAGGAAAATCGCTACTTGTTCTTGTAACTTGCTGACCTTGATGCCTTTTTCTCCTAAGAGAAGCTGGTCGTACTCGGTTAATTCTTTCATCGTTTTAGCTTTTGGTTAATTTGTTCAACTCTATCATCTAGATTTCCTTTCAACAAGTGAAAAGGAATAGATTTTTTTTCTAAAAAGTCCTTGAAGAAGGCAAAAACCTCCTCACGCTCATGGGGTTTGTCTCTAAGATCATCGGCCACCCAAGGAGTATCTATATAGGTAAGGAAAATATGGTCGTACTTGTGACTTAAGGCATGCTGCTCTATTATAGGCTCACATTTTCCGTAATATATATAGGAGTAAATGACCAATTCCAAGAGGCAAGTATCACAGAAGAGGTACTGTTTTGCTTTGGAAAGCGCCTCATTCTCCAAGCGAACTTGTCCTTTGGCAATAGGGAGCAAGTCCTCCCAAGTACATACAGCGCACTGCTTATCCCATTTCTCTTGTAAGTAAAGGCGCATATACTCCCTAACCCATTCGGTATGGTGTAGGAAGGCCATGCGTTCGCTAAGAGTCGTCTTGCCTGTGGATTCAGGTCCTACGAAAGCGATGCGTTTGCAGAGGCTCGGTTGCTGTATAAGATCTTTTTCCATTCTATATAAGCTAAGATAGCAATAAGGGTAAAAATGGCATATTGTAGGGCAGTAAAAAGGAATCCCTTATAGGTATATAGGGGAATAGAAATGGCATCGCCTATAATCCAGAAAAGCCAATTTTCTATCTTACGCCTTGCCATGAGCCACATTCCTACTAAGAAAATGGCGGTGGTAGTGGCATCGACCCAGTCTGTCCATATAAAATATTTCAATCCCAGTTCTGTCCCTTCCATAGAAAAATCATTATTGACATAGGGCTTAAAGTAATAGACAAATATTACAAAAAGCCAACTGAAAAGGGCGAGCCATAGGGTGGTCTTGGTATCGGAAGCTGTCATTTGGGAGATTTCCACATGTACGCTATCCTTACTATTCTTAGCCCAAAGTACCCAGCCATATACACTCATAATTGTATAGTAAGCATTGATGAGCATATCGCCAAAGAGCCTTCCTATCCACAGCAGATATACAAAAAGTACCGTACTGATGATGCCTGTGGGATAGACCCATATATTCCTTTTTTTGGAAAAAAGTACACTGACAAGACCGAAGAATACCCCTAATAATTCTATGACTAATAAGTGTGTAGGCGTATCCTTATATTGGGAAAAAATCCACTCAAAAATGTGGTTCATAATCGTGTCGGTCGGATTTTACTATTTTTATGTAAATAAGCCCTCTTTCCAAAAGCTCAAATACCTCTTTCACTTCATTGGTAAGTACTTCCATCACTCGGTCGTATTCTCCATATATCTGGGTGCTTAGTGGGTTTTCATACACAATAAGTCCAGAGGTGCGGAGCTTCTTAATAAAGTGAATAATGGGGGCTTCAAATTCGTCTTGGAGCGGACTAAGGGTAAGTTCTACAGATACTTTCATTGTAAAAATACTTTTGTTTTCGGATAGCAAATATACTAAAAAAAAAGGAAATAATGCACATTTTTTGAATATATTTTTTGATAAAACTACAAATAGTAGTAACTTTGCCTGCTGTAACAGTAATCGCAAAAGTAATGGCAAGAAAAATAAGTGTTTCCCGGCAGTTTCTTAAGAAAAGTATGTTCTTCCTGCTTTTCCTTCTTCTAATGGCAACTGTGGTGATCCACAATGCCGATAGTACTATACGTAAGGCTAGTGTGGATAAGCTCTATACGGAACTTGATAGTATTCCCAAGCGCGAAGTGGCTTTACTCTTGGGCACTAGCAAAACACTTAAGAACGGTCAGCCTAACTTATATTTCCAATATAGAGTGGAGGCTGCTGCAGCTCTTTTCAAAGCCAAGAAAGTGGATTTTATTCTCATCAGTGGGGATAATAGTCGAAAAGGCTACGATGAACCTACCGATATGAAAGAGGCTTTGGTAGCCCAAGGGATACCTTCGGATAAGATTTACTTGGATTATGCAGGCTTCCGTACGCTAGATTCGGTAATAAGAGCCAAAGAGATATTCTCCCTTACGGAACTGACTGTTGTCTCTCAAGCCTTTCACAACCAAAGGGCGATCTATTTAGCTCAGAAGTATGGAATCAATGCCATTGGTTTTTGTGCTAGGGATGTAGATAAGTATTCAGGCTTTAAAACCAGAGTAAGGGAGTACTTTGCCCGCGTGAAAGTCTTTTGGGACTTGACTTTTGGAGTGAAGCCCAAGTTCTTAGGTGAGAAAATAGAAATACATTAGTTATGCCGGAGATAGGAAATTTGTACTTGATTCCCAATCTATTAGGAGAGAGTGAGGTGGCACAGGTCTTGCCTGCTCATGTGAGAGAAGTGGTGCTTCTCTGTAAGCACTTTATCGTGGAGAACGCCAAGAACGCCCGACACTTTATCAAGCAGATAGCTCCCGAGCATCCCCAATCGGAGTTGGAGCTTTTTGTGCTGAACAAACATACCCCAGAGGAGGATAAGCAAAGTTTCTTATCACCTTGTTTGGCAGGCTTGCCTATGGGGATTATCTCTGATGCAGGTTGTCCAGCTATAGCTGATCCAGGTAGCGACGTTGTACGCTTGGCACACCGAAAGGGTATACGAGTGGTACCCCTAGTAGGACCTTCCTCCCTGCTGCTTTCTCTTATGGCAAGTGGGCTGAATGGGCAATCCTTTGCCTTCAATGGCTACCTGCCTATTGATAAGAGTGAGCGTAAAGCAGCCCTTAAGCGCTTGGAAAAGAGAGCTAAAGAGGAACGACAGTCCCAGCTCTTTATAGAAACGCCCTATCGCAATGAGGCACTATTTGAGGAGATGTTACAACTGCTTTCCCCACAGACTTCCCTATGCGTGGCTACCAATGTAACCCTATCAAAGGAGTCCATACATACCTATATGATAGCTGAATGGAAGCATAAGCGCAAGGGGCTACAATTAGACAAACAACCAACGATTTTTATTTTGTTATAACTCAAAAATCAAAACTTTCAACATGCTTGAAAAGAAAAATTTAGACTATGAAAAGGTGGTATTGGTAGGGGTGATTACCGCTACTCAAAACGAAGAAAAAGCTCACGAATATTTGGACGAACTGGAGTTCTTGACATACACGGCTGGGGGAGAGGTGATTAAGCGCTTTACCCAACGCCTTGATACCCCTAATCCTAAGACCTTTATTGGAACAGGGAAGATGGAAGAACTTACCCAATTTGTAGAGGAAAACGAGATAGGTACCGTTATCTTTGACGATGAGCTAACACCCGCTCAACAGAACAATATAGAAAAAATCTTAAGGATCAAGATATTGGATAGGACGACACTGATTTTGGATATCTTTGCCCAGCGTGCCCAAACCAGCTATGCCCGTACACAGGTGGAGCTAGCTCAGTATCAGTACCTTTTGCCTCGCCTTACGGGACTTTGGACACACTTGGAACGCCAGCGTGGAGGGATCGGGATGCGTGGTCCTGGGGAGACGGAGATAGAGACCGACCGACGTATTGTTCGTGACCGTATTGCGCTACTAAAGAAGAAGTTAGAAACCATAGATAGGCAAATGGCTACCCAGCGTAGCAATCGTGGTGCCTTGGTAAGGATGGCACTTATTGGTTATACCAATGTGGGGAAATCAACTCTAATGAACCTTATTAGTAAGAGTGAGGTCTTTGCTGAAAACAAGCTCTTTGCTACCTTGGATACCACAGTGCGCAAAGTGGTTATTGGTAACTTACCCTTTCTGCTAAGTGATACAGTAGGCTTTATCCGCAAGCTCCCTACTCAGCTTATTGAGTCGTTCAAAAGTACCTTGGACGAGGTGAGGGATGCTGACCTACTGCTACATGTGGTGGATATCTCTCACCCTAATTTTGAGGATCATATTGCTTCAGTGAACCAGATATTAGGTGAAATCCAAAGTATCAATAAGCCTACTATTATGGTCTTCAATAAGATAGATGCTTATACCCACCAAACCATAGCCGAAGATGACCTCATGACCGAGAAAACCTCCCGACACTTTACCCTTGAGGAGTGGAAACAAACATGGATGAGCCGAATGAATGGGGATGCTATCTTTATCTCAGCTATCAATAAGGAAAATATACAAGAGTTCAGGGAGAAAGTATACAAAAAAGTAAGGGAAATACACATTACGCGTTTCCCTTACAACAATTTCTTATATCCAGAGGTAGAAATAGAGGAGGAATCCTAATTAGGAATCCACTTTTTCTCAAAATTAGGCTTACGTTTCTCAAGGAAGGCATCGCGCCCTTCCTTAGCTTCGTCGGTCATATAAGCCAAGCGAGTGGCTTCCCCTGCGAATATCTGCTGACCTACCATACCATCATCAGTGAGGTTCATGGCGTATTTGGCCATTTTGATAGCAGTAGGGGACTTACGAAGAATCTCTTGTGCCCACTCATAAGCAGTGCTTTCTAGCTCTTCGTGAGGGATTACGGCATTGACCATACCCATCTCAAAGGCCTCTTGGGCAGAGTAGTTACGTCCTAAGAAGAAGATTTCTCTTGCTTTTTTCTGTCCCACCATTTTCGCTAGATAAGCCGATCCATAGCCTGCATCAAAGCTAGCTACATCGGTATCGGTTTGCTTGAAGATAGCATGTTCTCGGCTTGCTAAGGTCATGTCACATACCACATGTAAGCTATGACCACCCCCCACTGCCCAGCCAGGTACTACAGCGATGACTACCTTGGGCATAAAGCGAATGAGGCGTTGGGCTTCTAGGATATTGAGCCTATGGGCACCATCATCACCTACATAGCCCTGCTTGCCACGTACGCGCTGGTCACCCCCACTACAGAATGACCATACCCCATCTTTGGGAGAAGGGCCTTCGGCGGAGATGAGTACGCAACCGATAGAGGTATCTTCGGTAGCATCTCTCAGCGCATCAATAAGTTCGGAGGTAGTACGAGGACGGAAAGCATTTCTTACCTCAGGGCGGTTAAAGGCAATACGAGCGACTCCATTACACTTCTTGTAGGTAATATCTTCGTATTGTTTGGCGGTTTGCCAAGGAATTTCTGTATTCATTATTCAGTAGGATTATCTATATACATACGATTATTAGTAGGGGATAGGCTTCGGCAGTGGTCAAACTCTTCTAAGGAAAGCCTATTGGCTACACGCCTAAACCCTTGTTGTCTTAGGGAAGCATTCTGCTGAGGCATACCTGTGATGAGTTCCAAGGCCTTAGCCAAAAGAGGTTCATTCTCATCGCCTAAAGTACCTAAATTGCTGACATCTTCTTTGATTTCGAAATCAGGTACTATGCCTGATTCATAATGTCCAAAACCATTAGCATTCTCCGAGCGGAGTACGATAGGTTGCATCGCCCACTTACTGCCTTGGGTCTTGTCCTTTAGTGTGATAGAAGCAAGGTTTTTCCCCACCGTCTTATCCCCAATCTGTATGACAGTCAGGTAAGGTTTCAGTCCATTGATAATCAGCTCCGAAGCAGAAGCAGTATGCTTGGAGGTGAGTATATATACTTTGGGGAGGTCAAGGCTGTTGATAGGAGTACCCGATATATTGTTTTCAAAGTTGTATTCACGCTTCCAATAGTTGGCCATTTTCTTATTAGAAGTTTGTTTTACAAAGATCTTTTGGGTATCAGTACCCTTGATCATACTCGCCAAATAGATAGCCGTTTGTACACTGCCTCCACTGTTATAGCGAAGGTCAAGTACTAAGTCGCTTATACCATCGGACTTAAATTGGGCAAAAACCTCATTTAGCTCCTTGTCGTACTTACTCACAAAGGAGTTATACACAAGGTAGCCAATCTTCTTGCCACTGCGGCTTAGTGTCTTGTGTAGCAGTATAGGATCTTCCTGAAGGGGAAGTTGGGAAAGTGTCTTGCTCTCGGTAGGCACCAATTGCTTATTCTCTACCTTGCAGAAGCCAAAGGTCAGGGCAGTTTTTTGATTAAAGAGCAGTTGCTGATAATTGGTTGTGGAGAGTCGTTGCCCATCTACCGAGAAAAAGAAATCGCCCCGCTTTACCCCTTGTTTTTCGGCATCGGAGTTAGGGAACACATAGCGTACATAGCCTACAATCTCACCTGTTTCTATTTGGGCTAAGGCATAATCCATACCTGTACTTAGAGAGATCCCTTGGAAGGAGTCTTCTAACTGATCTATATCCTTTACGATAAAGCTAAATCTGTCTTCGGGAGAAAGCAAGTACTTGAAAAGCACTTCGGGAGTGCTAAAGTTCTTAAGATAGCTTACATAACGCTTACTTGTAGCATTGGTGTAACCTAACGATTTCTCAAAGCGAGTGTCAGAGAGGTCATTTATTTCTTCTTGCCACAAGTAGTATTGGTTGAGTCCTTTCCAAATAAAATCTTTGGTGCTATATAAGGGGTCTTCAGCCTCAGCCTTTTGGGTAGCCTCCTCTAATTGCTTTTCTATTGATTCTTTGCTGCAAGAGGGTAAGCATAAGGAGAGTATAAGTAGTAAAGAAAGTTTTTTAATCATAAGTTATTTAGTTCGTGTATAAAGTTGCTGCAAAGGTACGGATTTTCCTTTAAAAAGAAAAGTGAAATTCTATTTTGGGAGGTAAAAAAATAACTATGAATCATTGATAATTAGCTATTAAATTCGTATCTTTGCACATCAAAACACATAACAAACATGTTTTCAGTAGGGGACAGTGTAGAAGTGATAGACGAACTCATCTCAGGGGTAGTTACCAAAATTACTCCCAAGGGGGTGTGTATAGAGACCATCGAGGGGATTAGTCTTACTTTTGCCCCTTCAGAATTGGTCAAGACAAACCCCAATACTCTTATTCCCTATCATAGAGCCATGTATGTAGAGCCTAAGGATGAAAAAAAGAATAAGAACACTCCACCAAGAGGGCAAAAGGCGAGAAAAAAGGCTGCCCATCACATGGAGATAGACCTGCATATAGAGAAATTGGTTACTCATACCCGAGGAATGACCAATTTTGATATGCTCAATACTCAATTGGAGGAAGCCCAACGCTGTATAGAATATGCCATAGAGAAGGGTGTCCCCAGTATTGTCTTTATACATGGAGTAGGGGAGGGCGTACTTAAGGCCGAGTTAGAGACTCTTTTTTCCCGCTATGACCTAAGCTATCAGGATGCCGACTATATGCGCTATGGTATGGGTGCGACTGAAGTATTTTTGCAAAACATATTTTAAAATATAAAGATAATGACAACAAAAGAAAAATTATCATTACTTCGTAATGAGATGAAAGCCAATGGTTTGGATGCTTTTGTGGTTTTCAATGCAGACCCTCACATGAGTGAGTATTTCACCCCTTATTGGGAGGAAAGAAAATGGATTTCCAGTTTTGATAGCTCAGCAGGCTATATATTCATCACTCATGACAAGGCTGTATTATGGACAGATGGTCGCTACTTAGTACAAGCTAAGAACGAGCTTACAGGTACAGGAGTAGATTTCTTCATAGAAGGCACCAAGGATGCTCCCCTTAGCCAACAATGGCTCTTGGACGAACTTCCACAAGGGGCAAAGGTAGGTTGCAATGGCCTTTGTACGCCTCACAATACTTGGAACCTATTGAGTGATACCCTTAAGCAAAAGGACATCACTATGGTAGATAAGCCGCTTATTGAGAAGATATGGAAAGAACGCCCTAAGGACGATAGACAACCGATCTATGTACGTCCTGAGAAATATACAGGACGTCCTACTTCCGATAAGTTGGCTACCCTTAGAGATATTATGGCTAAAAAGGGTGTTACTCACTTCCTTGTTACTGCCCTTGATGATATTGCATGGATTACCAACCTCCGCGGTAATGATGTGAATTTCAATCCTGTTTTTTTGGCTTACCTTTGTATCACTCCTAAGAGTGCCACTCTTTTCGTAGATGCTAAGCAGTGTGATGATTCGGTAAAGGCCTACCTTAAAGAACAACATATTGAGCTTAAGGATTATCATGATTACTTTAAGGAATTACAAAAACTCAAAGGAGAAAAGATACTTCTCTCTCCTGATGCTAACCAATCTATCTACAATACGATAGGAGGACAAAATACCCTACATATAGAACCTTCTCCTGTACAACTACTCAAGGCGGTTAAGAACGAAACCGAATTGGAAGGCTTCCGCAAAGCCATGGTAAAAGATGGGGTAGCCTTGGTCAATTTCTTCTATTGGCTTGAAAATAACATAGGAAAGACTCCACTTACTGAACACTCTTTGGGAGATGTTATGGACAAGTTCCGTGCCGAACAAGGCTTCTTGGCCAATAGTTTTGGTAAGATCATAGGCTACGAAGGCAATGGTGCCATTGTGCATTACCATGCCGCTACTAATCCAGAGGTGCCCATGCATGCCAAGGGAACGGTACTGATAGACTCCGGTGCTCACTATATAGAAGGTACTACCGATATTACCCGTGTGATTCCTCTTGGGGATTTCTCGGAAGACTTCAAGCGGGATTATACCCTTGTGATGAAGGCGATGATTACCCTAAGTACCACCATCTTCCCTGCGGGTACTCGAGGGGTACAGCTCGATTCCATTACCCGTGCTATACTCTGGAAGAATGAGCGTGATTTTGGACATGGTACAGGTCATGGGGTAGGTAGCTACCTATGTGTACACGAAGGGCCACAGAGCATTCGTAAGGAGATGAGAGATGTGCCTATGCTCGAACATATGGTTTGTTCCAATGAACCAGGTATCTACTGTGAAGGTCGCTATGGTATTCGTATAGAAAACCTCGTAGCAGTGCAGAAACACAGCTCCAATGAGTTTGGCGATTTCTATCGTTTGGAAACCCTTACCCTTTGCCCATTGGATACCCGTGCTATTGAAGTAGCTATGCTTACCGAAGAGGAACGCCAATGGCTCAATAACTACAACCAATGGGTAGAGAAGACCCTTAGCCCGTTGGTAGGTAAGGAACAACAAGCATGGCTTAAGGAAAGATGTAAGGCGATATAATTAGGAAGAGTCAAGTAAGCGGGGAGACAAGTTCCACTAAGGCATGTGGCTGAATAACAAAGCGCTTGCCAGTTGAGAGTTCTTTGCACTCGTAGCGCTTGATCTTCTTATCACCTTTTTGAAATACACGTCCGTCATCGGTACGGAAAAGACTATCAGTGGGGAGTTCAAATACATAATATTTGGCACGCTCCCCACTGTCATATTGTCGCATTGCCAAGGTTAGGTGTACATCGGTATCACTACTGGCGGAAGGGTTTTGGAAGTGAATAACAAGGTAAGAGAGCAGTTCAGCGGGGAAGATCTCAGGTCGCAAGAAAGGCTTCATCAGGGCTTGGTAGGTAGTTTTCCATTCGTTGCCATGAGGCTTTATTTGCTTGCCATATTTCTCAATAGCTACCAAGTGTGCGATCTCATGGATAAGGGTCATCAGGAAGCGGTATTTGTTCAGATTGGCATTGATCGTAATCTTATGCTGTCCGTTGGGCAGGCATTGGTAATCCCCATGCCTACTCTGTCGCTCATTGACGATCTTGAGGTAGATGCCTAAGTTCTTAATCAGCTCAAAACAAGGTACTACCGACTCAGAAGGTAAGTATTTGTATAAAATTTCTTCCATAATGAGTGCAAAAATAAGAAAAAAAAAACAGTAATACAAGTAAAACAATGGAGAAAATCATAAGAGAGTTTGCCCTACTGCGATATGTTCGCAATTGTAATAGGAAAGGAGAGTTTCCCAAATTCCAAGAAATAGCTAAGGAGATGTCCAAATATGTCAAGGAAAGAGAAGATAATAAGGAACGCAAATATCGCTATGATAAGCAGTTATTTCGCCGAGATAGGGAATCGCTTGAGGATAAAGGTTGTGAGATAACACGCAATAAGGAAAATGGCTATTCCTTTAATGAGGATGGGATTGAGCTTATAGATGACTTTTTGACTGCTTATATACTACTGACCGCTCAGAATAAGGATGGTCTGCTTCCCTCATATGCCATTCCAGAACCCCGCAGGAATACAGGGGAAGAACACTTACTTGATTGTATGCGTGCCATAGAGACCTGTCATGAGTTACAGCTTATCTACTACGACTATCGTGATGAGCAAACCAAGACCTATACTGTGCAGCCCTACCGGCTTAAGCATAAGGATTATAAGTGGTACCTCTTAGCTGTAGATGTAGCCCATCCTGAAATACCTTTTAAGTCCTTTGCCTTGGAGCGTATTAACGAGATAGAGGAGGGAGATACCTTTCGCCCGAATAAGCAACTTGATTTTGAAACTCCTTACCGCGACGCCTTTGGGATGTTTACCGATGCACCAGCCGAGCGACTTGTTTTGGAGTTTGACCATCGCGATGGTCATTATCTACAAGCCTCACCTATACATCCCTCTCAGAAAGTAGTGAGCAACACCAAAACACGAATTACCTTTGAGCTGTATATCAAGCCCACCCTTGACCTTATCATGGAGCTGATGAAGCGCAGTTGGTCACTCACCATCATAGAACCACAGTACCTAAGAGAGGAATTTATTACATATTGGCAAGAGGCAGTAAAGAGAAACAAAAAAGTGAAAAGTGAAGAGTGAAAAGTGAAAAATGAAAAATGAAAAGTGAAAAATGAAAAGTGAAAAATGAAGAGTGAAAAATGAAGAGTGAAAAATGAAGAGTGAAAAATGAAGAGTGAAAAGTGAAGAGTGAAAAATGAAGAGTGAAAAGTGAAGAGTGAAAAGTGAAGAGTGAAAAGTGAAGAGTGAAAA
>NZ_CALHGG010000012.1 GCF_938029845.1 uncultured Capnocytophaga sp. | reverse complement strand
AGGGGTTACCTACAAATATGTAGATGCCAATTACGATATGAGTCGCCTGCTCTATCCACCTACCGAGAGCAAGGTACAACCTTTCTTGGAGATGATCAAGGATGTATGGATAGGAAGCTATGTGCAAGTGGCGGGAGCCAATTTTGTCAAGCAAATAGCCCCTCGTGAGATTGCTCTTATCGGAGGGAAGAGCTTAGACCCAATAGATGATACTGAAACCCTTGGTACAGCCGATAATGGGGTGAAGATTACCCTATTCCGTGTGGATCATTTCAATTATGATGACCTGGATAGTGAGCTAGTTAAGCTGTTATTTCACACCATTCAGCATGAGTATTGCCATATCATAAATCAGAAAAAAGCCTTCTCACCTGACTTTGCCAAGATTACCCCTGCCAATTATACCAGCACTTGGTTTAACCTTGTAGATGAGCAGGCCAATGCCTTGGGCTTTATCACCAGCTATGCTATGGCTAATCCTTTGGAAGACTTTGCTGAGATGACCTCCATGATGCTTTTGCAATCCAAGAGTGAATGGGACGCCACAATTGATGCTATGCCCGATACGGGTAAGGCCGCTATTAAGAAGAAGGAAGCCTTTATCGTGGATTATTTCAAAGGAGAGTGGGATATCAATTTCTATGAGCTACAAGCGATAGTCTATCAGAGAATGCAAAACTATTTGTAACCTAAAACGATGCTAAGATGAAAAAAATATTATATATGCTTGCCCTTGGGGCAGTGGTAGGATGCCAAAAGAGCGAACCCGATTTGCTCTTTGGTAAGACGGCGTCCGAACGTATGGAGGACGCCAAACAGGAGCTACGCCAAACGCTCTCTGCAGCGCCTAATGGATGGAAGCTGACCTATTTCACCGTCAAAGGGTTCTTTGGGGGCTTTACAATCCTAATGAAGTTCGATCCTAATGGCCGTGTGGTGATGACCTCGGATATAGAGAACACCTTTGAACCCAGAGAAAGTAGCTACCAGATACAGGAGGGGCAAGGTCCATTGCTGGTTTTCACCACCAAGAACTATATTCATGACTTGGCAGATTCCTCATCTCCTCGGGATTTGATGCCAAGTGGCTATTTAGGAGAATTCCAGTTTGTCTATTTTGGCAAAGAGGGCAACAAACTCAAGTTTCGCACCCAGCGTAAGGATACACAACAGTTTGTCTATTTTGAACCTGCAACGGCCGATGAGTGGAACTCTATGGAAACCTATCACAATGTGGCTACCGCTATTAGTGGATCTTATTATGCTAAGGTAATTACCTCGGCAGGGGCAGAGAATTATTATATGACATTCAACCATCGTCTGCTCACCTTCACGTCTATGGATAACAGAGAGAAGGTATTCGAGACAGGGATGGTTCCTATCGCCGATGGTCTTGCATTAGAGCCCCCCTTGAAGATAGAAGGTAAGTCCTTTACCAAGCTCACTTCAGTGCCAGGTACCTCACCGACGGACTATACCGCTACGATAGATGGGGTTACACTGGAGTTACACAGCCGCGGAGATCCATCATTAGAATTCGAATCACAAGGTGATAAGATCTCTACTGACTTCAATGCGCTGATTCCTTTTGGGCAAGATATCTTTAAGAACTCGCCCTATATGAGTCCAGACTTCTTTAGGGATTTCTATACCATAGACGAAGAACGTGAGTTTGTGAGCTATGAGATGATTTTCAATTCCGCTGATCGAATGACCTTACGTGTGGGCTACCTTTTCCCAGGGGAGCACGAACAGTCCTACTTGACTTACAATTGTACTTATGTGGTCAGGGATAAGAAGCTGTATATCACCTATGTAGAGGAAAACCCAGAATTGGATGCCTTCTGGACAAACCCCGATAATGAGGAAATAGCCACCTTGGCACGCCAACGTCTCCATAACTTTATAACACTAAGTAGTGAAGGGCTTTACATATGGAAGACCCCAACAACGGTCTTTGTGCCTATATATTATATCAAGAGTATCGCACAACCAAACTATTATTTCCCTGCACTCTCCTTCTAACTAAGTGAAAAGTGAAAAGTGAAGAGTGAAAAATGAAAATCCCATTTTTTGCTCTTCATTTTTTAATCACTATTCTTTAATCACTAATCATCATGAAGCCTTTTCTTTCCTTTGTTTTATTCTTTTGGGCGCTGGTATCTTTAGCTCAAGAGACAGCTTCCATACCTCGCTGGTCTATGCAGGTAGATGCGGGTATTGGTTTTAGTGAGATGAAAAGTCCTGACTTTAATATCATGGGCTTTGTAAGTAGAGGGCAATGGCGGTTGCTCTATGCCCCCAAGGAGCATTTACGCTTGGAAATGGGCTTGGGCTATAGCCAATTTGCTCAGAGCACCTTGCAACAATCCGAGCGAGAATATACTTCCTTTAAGGTCAATACGATGGAACTCCCCCTGAAGTTTGTCAAGCGATACCCTGTACTTTTGGATAAGCTCTACCTGAATTATGGTTTAGGCTTTCAGCTAAGTGCGCCTATAGGACATGAGCTAAAGACCCCTACCCTGAGTGAAAGTAGTTCCAAGGGAGGTACTTGGTTTGTCAGTGGAGTAGCGTTGGTAGGTTTGGAAGCCCATGCTTCGGCTCGTACCAAGCTCTTTTTCTATGGAGAGTATAATGCTACTCGGCAGAAAGGTAACTATATTGCTGCCCAACAGTTCTTGATAAACTTTAGTGTGATATACATGCTATGAAGATAAGGTAAGAAGTAAAAGGTAAAAAGTAAAACCTTTTACTTTTTATCTTTTTCGTTTAGCCAAAAATTCGTACATTTGTCCCTTAGAAACAATCTAATTATAAATGGACAATATCTCACAGATTCTCTTCTTAGTATCTGATAGCTTGCTGATACCAGATATTATTGTACTATTGGTACTCTTCGTTAGAGCCTTGTTCTTGGTGGGGAGCTTCTACAACCAATATATCACTAAGTATAAGAACGAGCGGCAGTTGCGCCCTATTCTCAATGAGTTAACCCCTGAGCGAATGGAAGCGTTGCAGGCTGCACTCC
>NZ_CALHGG010000011.1 GCF_938029845.1 uncultured Capnocytophaga sp. | reverse complement strand
TCGGCATCTTCAGTCATAATAACCTTAACGCTTGCCTGTTCTTTGACAAGCAAGCGTATAAGGTTAGGAATCTTATAAGCCGCTATTCCAGCGGTTACTCCTATTAGTATCTTTTTTCCCTTAAGCGAAGGAATATTCACTGTTGTGTTTTTCATCAGTATAACGATAATAGATATCCCCATCCAGCCATTCCTTTACAGCAATAGCTTGTGGTTTAGGAAGTTTTTCGTAAAACTTAGAAACCTCTATTTGCTCTTTGTTCTCGAAAACTTCTTCCAAACTATCATTATTGATAGCAAACTCTTCTAGTTTTTCTTCCAATTCGCGCTTAATTTCAGCATTGATTTGCGAAGCCCGTTTGGCTATGATAGAAATTGCTTCATAGATGTTGCCTGTCTGGGCATCTATTTTGTTCTTGTCATAAGTAACGGTAGTTTGCGGCGCATCTATGCGTTTCAAATTTATCATAATTCACTTATTTTCTTTAGAATATCTTGGTACATTTTATCAGCCTTCCCCTTGAAATCGGTATCAGGGTAAGTACGAACAAAGGACTCGTAGTAGCTTTTGGCTTCCTCAAAGCGTTGTTTCTCCTTACTCTTGATACTGTTCTTTGCCAACTCATAAGCCGAGTGGAGGCGGTAGTACATGGCTTCTTCACGGAAAGTAGAGCCAGGGTTATCTATCAGGAAGTTGTCAAAGGACTTAATAGCTGCTTGATAGTCACGAATCTTGTCATAGCCCTTGGCTATTTCAAAACTCTTTTGTTGGAGCTTGTTAAGTAGTTCCAATACCATATTGTTGGCATCTCTCAGGTGTGCCCCATTGGGGTAGCGGTCTATATACTCTTGTAGTTCATCAAGGGCACTGTAAGTCTCATTTTGGTCTAAGCTGTACTTAGGAGACTCCCTAAAGTGGCATTCTCCCTTGAGGAAGAGCGCCTCTTCAGCCTTCTCACTACGAGGATAATTTTTTAAGAACCGCTCATACTGATAGGCGGCCAACAAATATTTTTTTCGCTTATAGAAGCTATCCGCATACATATACAAAGCCTCTTCCCCTTGAGGACGACCTATATAATAGGCGACGACCTTCTCCCATAGGCGTAGGCCACGGGTATAGTCACCCTTCTCATAGAGGGCTTTGGCTACTTGGTATTTGTATTCGTAATTGTCTGATTTCATGGCTTTTTGGTACTCTCCACAGGAGGAAAAAACCCATGAGAAAAGGCAGACAAAAGCCAGTACTTTTCCTTTTAGATTCATTGGGCAAAGATACGCATTTTTTTGATACTTCCAACTAATTATTAATTGTTAATTGTAAATTATCAATGTGTTAATAATACAGCACTTATATCAGTGAATAATTAATAACGTGAATTAATAGTTAAGCGCTATTTACTAAATTTTCTAAGACGCAATAAACTCACATCTCTACCCCAACGCTAGCTAAGATAATTCCTTATTAGCGTATTCTTCTGTAGAGACGCAATTTATTGCGTCTTAATCAATTAGGTTTATTGTAACCTAATTAGTTAGGTCTATTATTGTATCCTAATCAGTTAGTTTTATTAGTCACTAACAATTAACCATTAACCACTATTCAGGTGTATTCTTTAGGATTTCCAAAAGATATTTCCAGAATTTTTGTACAGACTTGATACTTACTCTTTCGTTAGGAGAGTGTGCACCAAGAATCGTAGGTCCGAAACTAATCATGTCGATGTGAGGGAAGTGTTCGCCCAAAAGACCACATTCCAATCCTGCGTGGATAGCAGCTACATTCGGCTCTTCTTGGAATAGACGTACATAGATTTTCTTCAAGACTTGTAGGATAGGAGAGTTAGGGTTAGGCTCCCAACCTGGATAAGCTCCGGTAAACTCTACTCGGTAGCCAGCCAATTCAAAGGCTGCGGCGAGACTATGTGCCAAATCCTGCTTACTACTTTCCACAGAAGAACGGGTCATACAGAGTATAGCTATCTTACCTGCTTCTACCTTTATATTGGCAACGTTGTTGCTGGCTTCTACCAAGCCCTCTACACTGCGGCTCATAGCATATACGCCACAAGGAGCAGCGGCTACTGCTCTAAGGAAAGCCACTTGTGCGCTGGCTTCCATCACTTTTTCAGGAGTTTTGGTTTCCTTGAAGGAGATAGAAAGGTTTGCTTCTACGGGTTGTAGTTCTTTGAAGATATGCTCAGCGTTTTCTTTGAATTCTTTTTCAAAGGCTGCTTGGTTTTTCTTTGGTACCACTACGATGGCTTCACTCTCACGAGGGATAGCATTGCGCAAACCGCCACCATGCAACTGTGCCAAGCGTAGCCCATGTTTTTCATATTGATGGAAGAGGACACGATTCATGAGCTTATTGGCATTGCCACGACCTAAGTGGATTTCCATACCACTATGTCCGCCCAAAAGTCCTGTTACCACTATGTGATAAGCCACAACATCGGAAGGGGTAGCTCCCTCTTTGTACTCATAATAAGCGGAAACATCTATTCCGCCGGCACAACCGATTTCTATTTCGGTATCTAGTTCCGTGTCAAGGTTTAGAAGAATTTCCCCTTTGAGAGCATCGGAGCTAAGTTTTTTAGCACCTGTCATACCTGTTTCCTCGTCGGTGGTGAAAAGCGCTTCTAGGGCAGGGTGCGCAATGGTTTTGCTTTCCAAAATAGCCATAATGGCAGCCACGCCCATACCATTGTCTGCACCTAGGGTGGTACCTTTGGCACGTACCCAATCGCCATCTATATAAGTTTCGATGCCTTGATTGTCAAAGTCAAAGACCGTGTCATTGTTCTTTTGGCATACCATATCCAAGTGAGATTGGAGGATGATAGGCTTCTTGTTTTCCAATCCAGCCGTAGCAGGTTTTCGGATAATCACGTTTCCATAGGCATCGGAAGTGGTCTCAAGACCTAGTTTCTTACCGAAATCCACCATGAAGGCAGTGATTTTTTGTTCTTTTTTGGAGGGACGAGGCACTGCGTTGATGTCCGCAAAGCGATTCCACACCTCTTTTGGTTCTAATTCTCTAATGGTTGTACTCATTATAAAACAGATTGAAAGTTAATACTTAACGAGCCTCTTGAGGCCTGTCTTAAATATAAAGACGAGCAAAGTTACGAATTTTTATTCAAATAGCATATAAAAAAAGGATTTTTCATTACCTTTGCCCTTAGCTTAAATAAGCAAGGAATAGCAATCATTATGAGAATATGTATCCTTAGTTTCTTTATTTTCTTCTGCTGTACGGCTTTGGCACAAAAGCTAATAGTTACGGGTGAGTTCAAGCAGAACTACAACTCCTTATGGCTTAGTGACAATATCCAAAGGGTACTCTTTCTATTGGAAAAAGGAAATATAGACCTGCCTGATAGTAAGGGGCATTACCTTAAGCTCAGCCCCAAGGATGCCCAGATACTGGGGAGGGAACGCATTTGGGTTATGTCCTTTATCAGAGGAATTGATCTGATATATGACACACCTATCACCTTTGAGCTATACCCTATACCTTATGTGTCAGGGGGCTATTATACTAAAAAAGCTACCTATACCGATGAGTCAGGAAAGCGAGTAACCGAAACATACAAAAATGCAACACCTTTCAATGAACTTTCACAGAGCAAGCTCAGTTCAGAAGAGTGGTTCTTAAGGCGCTTACTCCCTTTTCCCTTGCCTGAAGATCCTACACAGAAGGATTGGGAAAAATGCTGGGAGCAGTGGCAAAACTACCCTCTTCCTATCCTACAAGACCTCCCTGTACATAAGGAGATTTTTGAAAACAATATAAATATGGAGGTGATCTATGCCTTGGATAGCTATACGCATAAGGTCTATAGCCTTCCTGTAAAACCCGCCTATATCAATGGGGGAGAGCAGGTACTGATGTTTGACACTCAGAAGAACCAAGTAAAGCGAGGAACTACTTGGGCAAGGGAGCAGCCTGAGGCGGACAATTTCAACACACTCTATGTGGAGAGAGATACCCTCTATACCTTTACAGACAAGTTTGTATGGGCAAAATATGTACCCGAACCTAAGGGAGACAAGCTCTTCTATAGGCAAATAGCTTTAGCTAATAGGTCTTTGGAGGTTGGGAAATCCTGTGCTAAAGTCCCAGACAAGGAGATGGGGTATAGTGTGAGTTATACCTACGCGACCCATGATTATATGTATATACTTGTCCGAAAGAGGAATACAGAGGAATATCAGCTACTGATTATAGATACCCGAACAGGGAGATCGCAAGCCCTTATCTCTGTCAATGCACTGCTGAGAAATCCTAAGGAATTAGAAAACTATATGGGCTATTATATAGCCGCAGAGAATTTTGCAATACTGATGCGAACAGAAAAAGGGGTTTATCACTTGAAATTCAACGGCTCAAAGCTTATAGAAAAGATATTCTTAGGAAAAGACTTCAGAAGGGGAGCTACTTATCTGAGCTGGGGACAGAAGCAGTGTTATGGAGATATAACCTCCGATACGACCTTTGACTTCTATACCATAACCTCTCCTTCCAAAGAGCATAGGGTGTCTTTGCGGGATAAGTCCTATGATACCAAAGAAATAGCACACGATAAGGATGCTATTGTGGCTTTCTATGAGTATTATGACGGCTTTTTCAGCGGACTAAAGATGCAACACCTTGATAAAGATACACAAGCACTGAAGGGGGAAAGCACCTTGTTATATCAGTATTTCCCAGTGGAAGAATGGAAACACTTAAAATCATTAAAAGTCTTCAAGATCAATGGGCAATGGCATGCTTTCTTTGTCAAAGGGAATGAATATTTTTGGGTCAAAGCCGAATAATTTTGTGATTTATGGATATAAAGAATTTTTTTGGGTCAATAATAAAAAAGCAGGTCAATATAGATCTCAGTGATTCAGGGCTGCTCATCAATAACGAACTTTTGTTAGAGTTTTCCCTTCCATACCCGCCAACTAAGTAATAGTTTTAGTGGAGAGCTTATTGTTGCTATTGCCAACGAAGCTAAGAAGTTTTTATAAGAAAGTAATCTTTCCTTCTCTCTAAAAATTCCCCTAACTCCCTTACCAAGTTAGGGGAATTTTCATTATCTTTGTCCTCCATTCGAATATGTGAGACACTGTCTCACCTATTTGAAAACATAGCAAAATAATAACATATACAAAAGTATATTAAGATAATTATAAGAACAATGATAAGATATATAATATTGACTTTCTTCTTCTGCTGTACGGCTTTAGCACAAGGTAGCGTAGTTACAGGTGAGTTCAAGCAGGAGTATCGCACGATTAACCTCTATCGCAATATCCGAAAAGCACTCTTTGTATTAGAGAAAGGCAATGTATATTTTCTTGAGGATAGCGCCTATTTCCTTAAGCTCAGCCCCTTGGATGCTAAGAGGTTGGGGACTTCTCATATCTTGTTGATTCCTCTCTTTGGGGACAAAATTACCTACAAGTACGATATCCCTATTTCTTTTGAGATACTCCCGATTCCTAATGCGCCTGATGTCTATTATACTAAGAAAGCCTTCTATACCGATGAGCAAGGCAAGAAAATAACCCTCTCTTATCCTGAAGAACTGCCCTTATCCCCTATGGAAAAAATCAAAAAAGGAATCCCTATCTACTATCGAGAGATTAATAATAGAGATGACTTTCGGGATATCCCCCAATGGATAGAGGCTTTGTCTAGCAAACAAGAAGTAACTACCATAGGAATAATGCATTGGGACGGAGTGGATAAGGATGGGAAAATGGTTGGAGGTTCCAAGGAATATAAGGAACAAGAGCTAATGAGTGAGTTAGCCCAAGAAAAGTTAAGCTCACTAAGCTATCTTCTAAAAAGTATTGTTCCCTTACCCAAGAAGCCTACCCAAGAAGATTGGCGGAAATGGTGGCAACGGTTCCAAAAACAGCCTTATCCAATGCTGCAAAACCTACCTGTCCATATAGAAAATTTTGAGAAAGATATTGTTGACTATAGGCTCTATGCCTTGGACAAGGATACCCAAAAGGTATATAGTCTTCATCAGAATCCTTCGTATGGCAAAGAACAGCTCTTGGTGTTTGATGTTCAAAATGACAAAGTAGAACGAGGACGTATCTATTCGAAAGAGCAGCCTGATGCTACTGGTTTTGAGACTTTTTATGCTCAAAATGATACACTATATACGCTTAATAGTCATTTTGTTTGGGCAAAATATGTTCCTAAAAGGGTGAATGATTCCCTCTTCTACCAGCAGATAGCCTCTGCTGATGTCGCCCCTGAGCCTAACAGGTCTTATCGTAAGGTTTATTATCAAGATATTGAATATAAAATAGTACAGTGCTACACCACTGCTGAATGTATGTATTCCCTTGTGCAAAAAATAGATACAAAGGAGTTTCAAGTGATGACGCTTGATACTAAAACAGGGAAGATAGAGGGGAAGATACCGCTCAACCCTTTATTGGGGCATCCTAAGCAGTTAGAGCACCGCACACAACATATTGCCATAGGAGCGACAGATGACTTTGTATTTCAGTTGAAAACAGAAAAGGGAGTCTACTTCCTAAAGTGCAATGCTACCAAGCTACTTGAAAAGACCCTTTTAGGAAAGCAATTTGAGTGGGGAACTACTTATCTAAGCTGGGGGAAAAAGCAGTATTATGGAGATATGGATGCTAATGATACTTTTGACTTCTACTCTATTGCCTCTCCTTCCCAAAAGCATAGTGTATCTTCGCCGGATGATATCTATGACACCCGAATTATGGAGCAGGACGAAGAGTCTGTTGTGGCTTTTTATGAGTATTATGATGGCTTTTTCAGAGGGCTCAAGATGCAGCGCCTTGACAAAGATACACAGGCTCTAAAGGGGGAAAGTATCTTGTTATACCAGTATTTCCCTGTAGAGGAGATGTCAAGCGAAAATAGCCTATCCACACTAAAAGCCTTTAAAATCAATGGACAATGGCATGTCTTTTTTACTAAAGAAAACGAATATTTTTGGGTCAAAGCCCAATAATTTTGTGATTTATGAATATAAAGAATCTTTTTGGGTCAATAATAAAAAAGCAGGTCAATATAGACGTTAGCGATTCAGGGCTGCTCATCAATAACGAACTTTTGTTAGAGTTTTCCCTGTCTCGCCTTACAGAAGCCTTAGGCAAACCTCGGATCACTCCCATAACGGAAGAGGATTCTCCTTATAGTGCTATGTACTTATGGGACAGTTTGGGTATTTATGCTTTTGAGAAAAAGGACGGGACCCTAGCCACACTTGCTTGTAGGGTAGCGGAGGATAAGGATTGGCAACGTACGGTAACCTTTGATTATTTTGCCCTGCGTCCTAAGGGACTCTTTACGGGGGATTTTACCATAGCAGGAAAATCTCCTTTGTCCTATATCTCCAAGGAGCAAAGTATGGATTCGTTCGGGCTTGATATAGCGTTAGATAGTTGGAATATCAGCTGTCTCTATACCGAAAAGCTAAGTAATGACCTTGAAGACCTTTCTAAGAAAGCAATAGCGGGGCGTGTAGCACAAGAGGTGATGCCTTTTCGTGATTACGAGGTGAGTTATATCCCCAATGAAGTTGATTCAAGTAAGGAGAAAGATCCCAACAAGTGGGCTTTCCCTTTGACAGAAGAAAAATGTGTGCAGTTTAAGAGCTTTAATTTCAAATTGGCTGTTGTACAGGAACTGATGTATGTCCAAGAGGTACTAAGACCCAAGTTTGATGTATATGATTTCTGTGAAAACTATACCGAGCGTGACATAGACCCAGAGGAGTATTACTTTGAAGTGATTCCTGAGGTAAAGAAATGGTTTATAGACTTGCCCATTCCCGCTTCCTTGGTAGCTTTGGTTACAGAACTCTATTTTGATGGAGGCAATGAAGTATATGCACAGTTGATACCTTTTTGGGATGGAGAGGACGATGTGTTTGACATAGAATCACTTACCGAGGAGGATATCTCTCAGCTGCCTAATCTAAAAACCATTGACGGCACGGCTATCCTTATGTCTGAGCAGGTAAAAAACTTATGTAAGAGCAAAGGAATATCATTCGCTGATGAGTCAATTAATTTACCAACCACTAACCACTAACCACTAATCACTATTCTTATGAGGACACTTGTTATAGGAGATATACATGGTGCTTACGCAGCACTGCTTGAGGTCTTGGAGCGGGCACGAGTTACTGCTGACGACCTCCTGATTTTCTTAGGGGACTATGCCGATAGGGGCAAGCATACCCCTGAGGTGTTGGACGAGCTTATTGCCCTGCAACAGACACACCAAGTGATTTATCTCAGGGGTAATCATGATGCTTTGTGCTGTGATTTTCTCTTGGGAAAACCCATGTCCGACCTTTGGCGTTCCCACGGGGGCAAGGCTACCGAAGAGGCTTACAAAGACTACTCTAAGGAGGATAAGCAACCACATATTGACTTCCTTCAGTCACTTAAGAATTACCTCTTGGATGGGCAAAACAGACTCTTCCTACATGCAGGTTTCACCGATCGTGGGGGAGTGGCACATGAGTTTTTTACAGAAAACTTCTATTGGGACAGAACGCTTTGGGAGTTAGCCCTTGCCACCCCTGAAGATATGCCTCCTACCGATCCCTATTACCCCAAAAGATTATCGCTATATAAGGAAATCTATATAGGACATACGCCTACCCTTAACTATGGTACAGATCAGCCTATGTGTCGTCACCATATATGGAACCTTGATACAGGCGCAGGCTTCAACAAACGCCTTACTATTATGGATATAGAGACTAAGGAATATTGGCAAGTAACGGTTAATGAATAGTGCAAGTGACGAATAATTAACAATTAACCATTGATAATTAACAATTAAAAATTGTATTTTTGCTTTTCCTAAAACTCAAAATTCAAATGGATACTATCATACAAAATCTTAAGCATGTACAACAGCGCATTGATGAGGCTTGTAAGGCAGCAGGCAGAGACCCCAAGGAAGTCAAATTGCTTTTGGCAACCAAAACAGTAAGTACTGAACGCATACAGCAGGCGCTAGCGGCTGGCTATACCCTCATTGCAGAAAATAAGGTACAAGAACTCAAGGAAAAATACGAAGTCCTAAAATCAACCCCGCATACCAACCACTTTATTGGTCACTTACAGACCAATAAAATCAAGGATATCCTCAAGTGTGAGGTGAGCTGTGTGGAATCCCTTGACCGTTACGACTTGGCGGAGAAGCTTCACCAGAAGCTTTCCCAAGCAGGACGTGAGATGGACGTATTTATCCAAGTGAATACCTCTGGGGAAGAGAGTAAGTTCGGTGTGGCACCCGATGAAGCTTTAGAACTCACCCGACAGGTAGCTCAGTTGCCTACTCTACATATCAGGGGACTGATGACCATTGGGCTTTTCAGTGCTGAAGAGGACAAGGTACGCAAGTGTTTCCAGCTGCTCAAGCGTATCCAGCAAGAGATCATTGCCCTGAACCTCCCTGATGTACAGCCCCATGAACTCTCTATGGGCATGAGTGGTGACTTGGAGATCGCCATAGCCGAGGGTGCTACTATCGTTAGAGTGGGTACAGCTATCTTTGGCCAACGCATTTACCCTGATAGCTACTATTGGAACGAGCAGAAAGCATAGCCTATGCACTATATAGATGTAGTCCTTCCCCTGCCACTGCGCCCTGCCTTTACCTATGAGGTCAATGAGGAGCAAGCCGCTTTCCTACAAGCTGGAATGCGGGTAGTGGTGCCTTTTGGGAAATCTAAAATCTATACGGCTATTACTATCAAGGTGCATGAACATACTCCTTCATATCCTACCAAACCCATTGAGTTTATCTTGGATGAGGCTCCTGTGCTCTCTGCTAGGCAGTTACAGCTGTTTGCTTGGGCGAGTGGCTACTACCTAAGTACTTTTGGTGAGCTACTCAAAATAGGCATGCCCTCCTCTCTGCTTTTGGAGAGCGAGACCATGGTGGAGCGTACCGAACAGACAGTAGCCACCGATACCCTTTCCGATGATGAGTTCTTGGTATATGAGGCACTAGGACAAGCCTCTTCACTTTCTACCAAGGAGGTAGGGAAAATCCTCCAAAAGAAAAATCCCATAGGAGTACTCAAGCACTTGATAGAAAAAGGAGTAGTGCGACTCAGCGAGAAAATTTTTGAGAAATACCAACCCAAACTTCAAAAATACCTTCGACTCTCTCCCTCCTATGAGGGGCAGGAGGCACTTGGCGCCCTCTTGGACGGAGATATACTTAAAACCAAAGCCCAACAGAAGCTCCTATGGGCGTTTGTGGCCTTACGTGCGCAAAAACAAACCCTTATTACTGCTGAGATGCTTTTGGAAAAGGCAGAAGTGGGCATGGCAGTACTCAAAAAAGTTATTGCCTATGGGGTGTTGGAAGTCTATACCGAGGCAGTGGATAGGGTATCCTTTGCCTCTGATAGTGATACCTTAACTCTTAGCCCTGCTCAAGAAAAAGCCTTGCAGGAGATAGAAGTATCATTTGCTGAGAAAAACACGGTGCTACTACATGGAGTAGCCGCATCGGGGAAAACTCAGATTTATAGCAAACTCATAGAACAAACCCTCGCTCAAGGGAAGCAGGTGCTTTACCTGCTGCCTGAAATAGGCATTAGCGTACAGCTGACCAACCGTTTGGAGCACTTCTTCGGGGATCAGATGAGTGTCTATCACAACAAATACTCAACTCATGAGCGGGTGGAGGTGTGGAATAATGTATTGGCTCAAAAAGAGAAAGCCCAATTTGTTCTTGGGGTACGCACAGCGGTCTTTTTGCCTTTCCACAACTTAGGCTTGGTGATTGTGGATGAGGAACATGATCTTTCCTACAAGCAAGCCGAAGGGCAGGGCAGCTACCAAGTACGCGATGTAGCGCTGATGTTGGCTCACTTACATGGGGCAAAAACCCTTTTGGGTTCGGCTACGCCTTCGGCGGAGAGCTATTACAATGCCCAAACAGGAAAGTATGGTATGGTAAGGCTTACCGAGCGCTTTGCGGACACCCAACCACCTCAAGTGGAGCTGATAGATCTGAAGGAGAAAACCAAGAAAAAAGAGGTACAAGGGCACTTCTCCGATACCCTACTTCAGGCAATGGAGCAAACCCTTTCACAGGGGAAGCAGGTGATTCTCTTGCAAAACCGACGAGGGTATGCGCCTTATTTGCAGTGTGAACACTGCGATACCATTCCCCAGTGTCCTAACTGTGATGTCTCTCTGACTTATCACCAACTACAAAACCAACTCCGTTGCCACTATTGCGGTTATACCATAGCCAAACCTGTGAGTTGTCCCGCTTGCCAGAAACACAATACGCTACAAACCAAAGGTTTAGGTACTGAAAAGGTAGAGGAAGAGCTGCTGCAAATCTTCCCCCAAGCCCGTATAGCCCGTATGGATATGGATACGACCAAGGGCAAATATGGCTTTGAGAAAATCATTCATAATTTTGAAAAGGGAGAGACGGATATATTGGTCGGTACCCAAATGGTCAGCAAGGGCTTAGACTTTCCTCGAGTGGGATTGGTAGGAATTATGAATGCCGATATCTTCCTTTATCAGCAGAATTTCCGTGCCTTTGAGCGGGGGTATCAGCTGCTGGCGCATATTGCAGGTCGTGCAGGTCGTAAGGACAGTGTGGGACAGGTATGGATACAGACCTATAACCCTTTCCAAGAAGTACTGCAACAAGTAAAAGAAGGTGCCTACGAGCAGATGATTACCCGACAGCTACAAGAGCGCCAGGACTTCCATTATCCTCCCTTTTACCGGCTTATAAGGATTATCTTCAAGCACAAAGAACAACAGCGGATAGATGAGAGTAGCCATTGGTTTGCCGAATCCCTGCGCTTAGGACTTTCCTCTCATGGTGTGGAGGTTCTAGGGGCTGAGTTTCCCTCTATCTCCCGTATTCGCAATGAATATATCAAGCATATCTTGCTTAAGATTCCTCCCAAACTCTCTCTAAGTTGGGTTAAGGAATATATCCTACGGCTGGAACAGCGTTTTTTCTCTGTAGCTGCCTTCCGAGCTGTACAGCTCTCTTATAATGTGGATATTTGATAATGGTTAATTGTTAGCATAGTAAAACTTAAAAGATGAAATACCTCTATTTACTAAGTTTAGTTGCCTTATTGTACGCTTGTAGAATTGTAAAAACAAGTGCTTGTAGCTCTTACAATGTCATCAACATAGAACATTGGGGAACTCATGAAATAGACAAAAAGGAATTTGTCTTATATGAGTATGATACGCTTAATGTTTTTCTAAAGACAATAGATATAGAGGAGGTAAGAGTGTACAATAAGACAGGAACAGACCCAGACTATTATGGTTCTATGAGCCTCTTTTTAAAGACCCCTTTATGCCCTGATAAAAATTACAAATTAGTTATATCTGACTCTTTGCAATACAATATTCAAGAAATAGATATGATTAGTTTTTATAAAAGGGCAATGTTGTCAAGAGTCCATTTCAAGGGCATCAGATCATATAAGGTGAATCAAACCAAATGCTCTCCCAAAGAACCTCGAACTATTCATTTTGATAAAAATATAGCAGTTCCCTTACATTAGATAAAACTTTTCACTATTCACTCTTCACTCTTCACTTTTTCGTATTCTATTACTTCCATTTGGGAGATATGACCCTCATGAATCTCAAAGCGGAGCATGGTACGGCTTTTCTGTTGGCCATACTTACCAATAGCTCCTGGGTTGAGGTGTAGGAGCTGATACTTCTTGTCATAGATGACCTTGAGTATATGGGAGTGCCCACAGACAAAGAGTTGGGGTTTTACTTCATGGAGTAGTTCGGGGATTCCCTTGGCATAGTGGGAGGGGTAACCCCCTATATGGATCATCAGCACCCGCATACCCTCACAGTCAAAGACCTGTTTTTCAGGGAAAAGGGTACGTATCTCGGTGCCGTCAATATTGCCATAGACCCCTCGTAAGGGCTTGACAGCTTGGAGCGACTCCGCTACTGAGAGGGAACCAAAATCGCCTGCATGCCATACCTCATCTACCTCTTTGGCGTGTTTTAGGATCGCCTCATCCATATAGCTATGGGTGTCGGATAAGAGTAAGATCTTCACGGTGAGTGTTTTAGATTTCTATTTTTTCCATAGTCATAGAGCGGGAACCCTTGATAAGGAAAAAGGTATCAGAGAAAGGGTGTTGCCTGAGGTAGTCGTTTATCTCGGTCAGTGTCTTGAACTTCATAAAGTTAGTTTGCGTCTGGTAGAAATTATCTCCCAATAGCAGTACCGCATCCCATGAGTAGGCTGCAATATCATCTACCAATTGCTGGTGTTCTTTTTGGCTATAAGCCCCCAATTCCTTCATATCGCCCAAGATAAGTACCTTATGTGGAGCCTTGATCTCCCCAAAAGCCTCAATGGCTGCGTGCATACTTGTCGGGTTAGCATTGTAGGCATCCATTAGGATTTGGTTGCCACGGTCTTTTTGGACAAACTGAGAACGGTTATTGCTAGGTACATAGCCTTCTATCCCACGGGTGATAGCCTCCTTGGATAGCTTGAAATAGTTACCTATACAGATGGCTGCTGCGGCATTCAGTGCGTTGTATTTGCCTATCAAGTGGGTAGGAATTGTAGTATCTCCCCAAGCGAGTTGGACAAAAGGTACGCTCTCTTTAACAGAGAGTTGGAGTGGAGCCTTTTCATTGCCCTCCAAAGAAAAGCAGTAGGTTTCACTGTAATCTTTGAGCAAATCTGCTTGTAGTTCATTGTCTTGACAGAAGAAAATTCGCTTGCCTGCCTTTTTTAGGTAGTTGTAGAGTTCACTTTTGGCCTTGACCACTCCCTCGAAGGAGCCAAAACCTTCCAAGTGGGCACGGCCAAAATTGGTGATATAACCAAAGTCAGGGTTGGCTATCTGACAGAGAGCTGCAATTTCCCCAGGGTGGTTGGCACCCATCTCTACAATGGCGATATCGGTATCGGGGGTAAGGCGTAAGAGTGTCAGCGGTACTCCTATGTGGTTATTGAGGTTCCCTTCGGTCTTGAGTGCACGGAAAGATTGGCTCAGTACGCTGTATATCAGTTCCTTAGTAGTGGTCTTTCCATTACTTCCTGTTAGGGCAATAAGGGGGGTAGCCAGCTGGGTTCTATGCTCGTGGGCTAGGGCTTGCAAGGCATTGAGAGTATCCTCTACCAAAATAGCCTGTGGTAGGGAAGCAAATTTTTTGTTATCAACTACCACATATTTAGCCCCTTTCTCTATGGCTAGAGGTGCAAACTCATTGCCGTCAAAGGTTTCCCCTCTGAGGCAGAAGAAGAGTGTATCACACAAGTCCTTACGGGTATCAGTAGCGACTCCCGCACATTCTTTGAATTTTTCGTATAAGTTGGACACTTTGATAATAATTTAATGAATAGTGAAAAGTGAATAATGATTAACTTCTAACAACTGCTCTATCCAAATAGTTCAGCGTGAGAGCCTAAACGGAGTAAAGATATTTCTTTTTCTTCTTCATATTCTACCCAGATAATAAGCAAATCAGGTTCTATATGGCATTCTAAAGCGCCTTTATAATTTCCAGTCAAGAGATGAGGTTTCATCTTTTTAGGAATACCACTTACTCCTTTATTTTTCAAAATACTTAGAACCTCAGTGATTTTTTTAAGTTTCTGAGGTTGCTTGGATATACCTTTTAAATCCTTTTTGAAGGAAGTAGAATATTTAAGCCGAAAAACTATTTTTTCTTCTGTTTCTTCACTACTCATCTTCTAAAATATCTTTAATCATTTGATCTACATCGGTATATCCTTTTAGAGCATGTCTATTCTCTTGCATTTCTACAAAAGCTTTATGAGTTTCCTCATTAGGTGTAGCAGTTTCTATGGGTAAATCCTTTTTCTTCTTTTGGATGGCAGCCTTTACTTCCTTTTCCTTAGCATTAAGAACCTTTACTTTGAATTGTCTAAACAAAGGTTCAAAAATATGAAAATCGGTAGCTTTGTTGAATTCTATAGTGATTGTCTTCATAAAGTTTTTAGTTTTTTTAGTTTTGCTACTGGTTCAGCCTGCAAATTTACGAAATTGAAAAGCGAAAGTCAAGAAATTTGGTGATTAGTTTTTAAGAGCTAATTCTGCCCTCTGACCACTGACCACTGACTACTAACTACTAACTACTAACCACTTTCTTATAGACAGAAAGGCGATTGGGGGCTTTGGAAAGGTATTCAGGGGAGAATATCGTAACAAAATCACCTTGTACTTCTTTGGTATGTCGTTTTAGGGTCTCTATTTCATAAAGGGTTTCCTTAGTACAGAGTTTATCAATCTGCTGCCAATGGAGGGCACAAGTATGCACGATGATAGGAATCTGTACCTCCAAGCGTAGGTCATAGAAAGCATAAGGGGTGCAAGTACCTGAACGGAAGCCCATATGGGTAGGGTAGCACATGGTGTAATCCTCCTTGAACTCTGACTCGGCCAAGTTGCGGTAAAGCTCAGGTAAGGGCAGCAGGTTGTTATTGGCTCGGAATCGGCGGACAGGTCGGTTGATGATATTGATCATACGTTCTCGTTCCATTGATAGCGTTTCCTGTCGAGAAATAGCATCATAGGAACCTAAGATAGATACAATGGCATAGTCTGCCACGTGTTTTATCAAGTATTTGTATTTCACATTGTTATACGAAAGTCCTTGATCATAATAGTTATAATCCCCCAATAGGAAAAAGAAAGTCGGGTATAGCTTATGAGTTTGAAAATACTCAATAAGGGTTTCGTAAAAATCATAAGGGTCTTTCTCCCTACCTGTAATCACACGGCAAAGCTCTGAGAGTTGCGACCATTGGAGGGTAAAGAGCAGTGCAAGCCCTCTGAGTAGCGTACGCATAAAGCCCTTGTGCTTGTATTTGAAGGCTTTAGGAACTTCTATTACGGAAACAGTGGCACCCTCGCGCGGGGCAAACTCCAGCGTGGGGTATTTCTCCTGCAAAGCTTTCTTAAGACGAGCCACCCAGATATCTACAATAGGAATCTCTAAAAAATGATGTTGGAACCCCACACTATCGGTAGCTGCAAAAGGAGTGTTGGGATGTGCTTCGTGGTGTAGGTATTCCTCATAACGACTCAGCAGATAGAAAGAAGCTGAAAGAATATCAAAGGGCAGGTGTCCCTTCTTGGTAGCGAAGAAATAAGGCACTTCTTCCCACTGCTCCACAAAAAGTTCCACAGGCTGTACGCCCTTTTCGTAGAGTAGGCCAAAGTTTTTGATAAACAGCTCATTACCAATAGGAGATTTGGCATAGGAGAGCTTGCTCTCGTCGGATTTGACGAAAGTCTCCAAATCAGTAGTAATTTCAATGTTAAGCCTCAACATCTTGACAAAAATATGTTCACAGATGTACATAAAGCGAGGGCTTTTCTTCTCCGTATAAATCAGTAACATGACGGCTGCTTTTTCAGGGACAAAAATACGAAAAAATAGTGACAAGATAGAGGGTAGTGATGGATGAATAGTGAAATTTTTTCTCTTTGAGAACTGGTTATTAATTTGTATCTTTGCCAAAAAATAGAATAATTATGGAGACAGATACTATTTTACTAAAAGAAAAGTTAGATTTTCATCAGTATCAGTTGGCAGTCAAAGCCTTGTCTGATATAGGAATAGAAGTAGAGCCGCTATATAATCCTTATGCTGTCTATCAGGAAGATAAGATAAGTATAGAGCAGTCTAGAGAAGATTTTAAAAACGGAAGAATCAAAGATAATGAGCAGGTTTTAAAAGAAGTAAAGCAAAAATATGAGAGTATTTTGGGCTGATACAGCTACTTATGAATTAGAACAAATCTTGAGCTATTGGACTATTCACAATATGTCAACAACATATTCTGATAAGATACATGCAGAGGTTGTCAAAGCCATTAATGATATTAAGAATAATCCTAATTTCTCAGGGAGATATATAACAGAATTAAGAGCCTATCAAAAGCTAATCCTAAAAGGCAAGTTCTCTCTATTCTATGAGATAGAAGAAGTGGAAGGAGAAGAAATTATACATATAATTAGGTTCAGAAGTAATAGACAGAAACCTCTATATTAACGTGAGTTCAATATAAAAATAAACAGTAATTCTTCAAATAAACCCTTTTAAATACAGGAAGTTATTGTAATTAAAGGTAAGATTTTTCTCTTTTTTAGGTGGATATTCAAAAAAACATTAGGTAGTTTCAGAAAAAGATTGTATCTTTGCCGCTGAAAATAATGGGGGATTGGCGCAGCTGGCTAGCGCGTTTGCATGGCATGCAAAAGGTCACGGGTTCGAATCCCGTATTCTCCACATCTGAAGGTAAAAAGTAAAAGATAATAGGTAAATTATTTTTACTTTTTACCTTTTACTTTTTATTTTTCAATATGCTTGGTTCCATTATAGGTGATATTGTGGGTTCTCGCTATGAGTTTGCCAATATTCACACGACTGATTTTGAGTTATTTACTCCTTGTAACGATTTTACCGATGATACGATATGTACCATCGCCATAGCCGATGCGCTTCTTCTAAAAGAATCTTTTAAGGATCGTCTGCTCTATTGGTGTAGGAAATATCCTTCGCCTATGGGGGCTTATGGAGGGCGGTTTGCTCAGTGGATACGTAGTGCTGATCCACAGCCGTATAACAGCTTTGGTAATGGCTCCGCCATGCGGGTAGCTCCCTGCGGTTGGTTGGGTAGCTTGGACAAGGTGCTAGAGGCCGCCCGTCTTAGTGCCGCTTGTACTCATAACCACCCTGAAGGGATCAAGGGCGCTCAGTGTGTGGCTCATGCCATCGCCTTGGCGCTCAGCGGTAGCGGAAAGGACGAAATCAAGCAAATAGCCACCGAAACTTATGGCTATGACCTCTCTACCAATTGTGATACCCTACGGGTGAGCTATTCCTTCAACGAAACTTGCCAAGGTACGGTTCCGCAAGCCCTTATTTGCTTTTTAGAAAGCTACGATTTTGAGAGCGCTCTACGCTTAGCCGTCTCCATAGGAGGCGATAGTGATACCCTTGCCGCTATTACAGGCGGTATAGCCGAGGCTTATTACGGTATTCCCAAGGATATAGAAAACCAAGCTCTTACTTACCTACCTCAGGAATTTCAGCAAGTGATATGGGAGTTTAGGGAGAAAGTAAAAAACAACAAAAAGAAGCTACCTTTTTAGGTAACTTCTTTTTGTTATGTAACAAGGTATATAATTAGACTATGGGATTGCTTGAATTTTGTCAGCAAATACGCCCCATTTTCTATCGTTTTTATAAGTATCTACACTTGCAGCAGGTACATAGATATGAGTGAGAGCAGTGTTTTTAAAGGTTATCTCTCCTATAGAGGGTGGAGTAGTAGCTTTAATAGTAAGTGTAGTAAAGTTTGTTCGATTCTCAAAAGCCCAAGATCCTATAGTGGTAATTTCCTCTAAAAGAGTAGCACTTTTTAGATTAGTACAATTTCTAAATAGAGCATTTTTGAGTGTTTTAGGGCCAAAGGTAACTTCTTTCAAGTTTTCACAATTTTCAAAAATCCAATCTCCTAAATTAGTTACACTCTTAGGTAGAGAGGCTGAGATAAGACTTTTACAGTTAGAAAAAGCACTTGATCCTATATAGGTAATCGTTCCGGGAATGGTAATAGTACTTAGCCCACTACGACTGAAAGCATTAGCATTGATGGTGGTTACTGTGCTGGAAAATAGGATTTCCTTTAAGGCATTGCAATTCTCAAAAGCCCAACTACCAATGGTCGTTACCCCTTTTAATAGAGTAACTTTTTTGAGACTTGTACAATTATTAAACAGATTACCTTTGAGTGTTTTAGGTCCAAAGGTTACTTCTTCTAAGTTTTCGCAGTTTTCAAAGACCCAATCTCCTAGATCAGTTACGCTTTTAGGTAGAGAGGCAGAGGTAAGACTTCTACATTTAGAAAAAGCATAGCTACCTATAGAGGTGACGGTTTCAGGTATGGTAATAGTGCTTAACCCGCTATAACTAAAAGCATTAGCGTTGATGGTGGTTACTGTACTGGAAAATAGGACTTCCTTTAAAGCATTGCAATTCTCAAAAGCCCAACTACCAATAGTCGTTACACCCTCTAATAGGATGACTTTTTTAAGACTTGTACAGTTATTAAACAGATGACCTTTGAGCGTTTTAGGACCAAAGGTAACTTCTTTTAAGTTTCCACAGTTTTCAAAAACCCAATCTCCTAAATTAGTTACCGTTTTAGGAATAGAAGCAGAGGTAAGACTATTACAGTTAGAAAAAGCATAGTTACCTATATAGGTAATGGTTTCAGGTATGGTAATAGTACTTAGCCCACTACGACTGAAAGCATTAGCATTGATGGTAGTTACTGTACTGGAAAATTGAACTTCCTTTAAGGCATTACAATTCTCAAAAGCCCAACTACCAATGGTTGTTGTTCCTTCTAATAGAGTGACTTTTTTGAGATTGGTACAGTTATTAAACAGATGACCTTTGAGCGTTTCAGGTCCAAAGGTTACTTCTTTCAAGTTTCCACAGTTTTCAAAAATCCAATCGCCTAAATTAGTTACTGTCTTAGGAATAGAAGCAGAAATAAGATTTTTACATTTAGAAAAAGCATAGTTACCTATAGAGGTAACGGTTTCAGGTATAATAACAGAGGTGAGGCCTGTTTTTGAGAAAGCACCTCCTTTGATAGTAGTTAAAGTTTCAGGAAAGACAATAGTTTTTAAACTATTGCGATCTTCAAAAGCCCAAGAATCAATGGTTGTTACTTGGCTTAATAGCGGGTGGGCTTTCATGTCCAAGGTAGTACGAGTAGTATTATTCCAGCGGACAAGAGTTTTCCCATCTTCACTGAGTGTAAAGTCCGCTGAGGTAATAGGTGGTTCCGGATTAGGTTGTGGAACTTGTGGCCGTTGAGGGCTTTGTGGGTTCTGAGGATTTAAGGGGTTTTCCTCATGAGTAGTGGTAGCATTTTCTTCACTTTTGCTACAGTTGGTGATAGTCAAGCTTGTAAGGACTATCAGCGATAAGATTAGTTTTTTCATCTTGGTGAGGGTTATTATATTTCTTTATTGTTAGTATAACATGTCTATACTTAGATTGATACTTACCCAAAGAGAGCAATTTTTACCCGCCCAATCCTTAATGAGTTCAAAATCCCTTGGTGGAGGTAGATTTCTCTTGATAAAAGTACCTCTAAAGGATTGTGCTCTAACACTAATAATTGTATTGGGAATAGTAATTGAGGTTAAGTTACTATAATGGCGGTAGAAAGAGGAATCTATGAACTTATTTTTCTGGGTTAGTATTCCCCTCTCTTGCTTAGGTGTCTGGATTAGATGATTGTAATCCAGTATATTGAACTTGTCGTCTAAGGAATGGAAGATGATTCCAAACCTTTTGTTTATTTCATTCGGAATACTATCAGATAAGTATCCTCTCTCTAAAGGAAAGTTGGTGATATGAGTTGAGGCAAACAAAGTATAAGAATTGATAATCAGAATACTTAGTAAGACTAAGCAAAAGAAACTTTTCATGACTTTAAGTGGTTTTTATTTCTCTTATGTATGAAAGTAAAGTCGTTTCTTTAGGATAAACAAACGACTTTACTAATTCTTTTACCAATTATCTTGTTCAAGAATACTTTTGATATCTCGCTTGAAAAAATCTTCAATATCACTTTTAGCTCGAGTTTCCACTAAAGTACCATTTCTTCTATAGATAAAATAAGAGGGATCTGACATACCTGAGGAACGAACCACCAAGTTTTTTCCATTACCGGGGCATTTGAAATCAGCAGCAACGATCTCATACTTAGCACGATTATCCTTGAAGGAAAGCTGTATAGTGATATAGGCATCTATATAGTTCTTTGCTAAAAGTTCTTCTATATAGGTGATTTTAGGAACATATACTTGCCATTTTAGGCGTTCGTATTTTTCATCTTCTAAGACCTTTCCATTAATCTTTCCAATATGTTTTACAGCACTGTTGTACAATTCCTTAGCACTTTTTCCATCAGATTTTATTATAACAAAATCCTTGTTTGTACCTCTTTCTAAAATCCCTTCTTGAGAAATTTCAAATTCCTGTGCATATACTACAGAACTGATAGCAATGCAGCATAGTAATAAAAATTTATTCATCTGTCTTTTTAATATAAATTATTCATACCTACTCTGTTAAAGGTTTTTCGGTTACTACCTTTTTCTGCTCTCTTCGGATAGAGCGTATAACGTTATATACTTAGTTATATCGCTCTACAGTCAGAAAAAAACGTGAAGCATTCCTTCATACTTGATTTCAGTAGCCCGACCAAAGGCTATAAGTGCAAAGCAAAAGGAATGCCCACGTTCTACCGTAGGCATTTCCACTTTTACTTTTCCTGCACTTTTTGAAAAAATTGGTCGTATTTCTGAAATCAGGAAAATTGTAAAGCGAAAAGCTAATTTATATTTTAAAGGTTATTTTTTTAAATCATAGTTAAATGGGATACTAAACAGCGGCAAAATTACAAATTATTTTTCAAAACAAAACACTTTTAAGTGTTAAATTTTTAGATTTTTTTGAACATTACTATTCTCACACCAAAACAGCCTCTAAGGCTTCTTTGGTCTTTACTTCTTCTTTAAGAGCCTTGGCTTCTTCTGCAGTTTCTTTAGCATTCTCCACCATTGCCCATGCCCATGCTTCGGGGTCTTCTGTCCTTAGACTATCCAAAGCCTGCTGTATGGCTTGTTCTTCTGCCTCACTTTGGGCTTCTCTGTATTGTAAGCGTAGTGCTTTTACTTTTTCAAACATAATATTCGTTTTACTTACCTAAGTCCTTTAATTCTTCTATTATTCTTTCTATCTCAAAATCAAAAGCATTCTTAATTTTTTGTCCTCTTGAAGTAACTTCTTTGTAATTTTCAAGATAGAATTTTAAATCATTTAGTAGTTTTTTCTTCCTTTTCTTCTCTTCATTAGATAACATGTTTGTTCTAAATTTAGCTCCACAAAGATAGTACCATTTTACTAAACAAACAAGTCTTTAAAAATATTTTTTGCTTGGAGAGTGAAAATATCATATTTATCTGCCATTTTTTCACAACACAAATAATTGATAATCAAAATTAAAATTTGTTTTCTTTCTAAGAACTATTTTAAAAACTGACAATTTGTCACGTTTTAAACTTTGGAATAATTCTTGAGATAAGGGTTAGTGATTAACCATTAACAATTAAAGAAATGAATTTTAATAATTATACCATTAAGTCCCAAGAGGCTATTCAGAGAGCGCAGCAACTCGCTCAAGGTCTCGGACAACAAGATATCCAAGTGGAACATATCTTCAAAGGAATACAAGAGGTAGATAACAATGTACTGCCTTTTATCCTTAAAAAGTTGCAAGTCAATACCAC
>NZ_CALHGG010000010.1 GCF_938029845.1 uncultured Capnocytophaga sp. | reverse complement strand
CAACAACTAAGAGCGCAAGGATATAAGGCTGAACTCTACCCAGAAGCCACTAAGCTCAAGAAACAATTAGCTTATGCTGATAGCCGAAAGGTGAAGTATGTAGTGCTTATCGGGGAGGCAGAGCTTACAGCAGGTACAGCTGTAATCAAGTATATGGATACAGGCGAGCAAGCTACTTATCCAATAACAGAAATAGGGAAAGTAATTAGTGAAAAGTAAAAGATAAAAAATAAAGAGTGAAAAGTGTAAGTATGCAATTATAGCGTTATTCACTTTTCACTCTTGACTTATATAGACTGAATGACTGCTTTTTCAGCTTCTTTTCGGGAGCCATCAAAGCCATCAACTCCTGCCACAGTAGTGTATTTCAGTACATACTTCTTAGTAGGGTAGAGGCGGTTGTATACCCCTTGGCACATAAGGGTAGCTTCATGGAAACCACAGAGAATGAGCTTTAGTTTACCAGGGTAAGTGTTTACATCGCCTATGGCATAGACTCCTTCTATATTCGTCTGGTAATCAAGAGCATTATTTACTTTAATAGCATTTCTCTCTATTTCCAATCCCCAATCAGCGATAGGTCCTAACTTAGGAGTAAGTCCAAAGAGGGGAATAAAGTAATCAGTAGGTAATTCCTCTTGTACTCCTTCTTTTTCAAGGACGACTGTCGAGAGCTGTCCATCTCCCTTGAGACCTACTACTTCACAAGGGGTAATAAGGTTTATTTTCCCTGCTTCTTTTAGCTCTTTCACTTTCTCTACTGAATCCAAGGCCGCACGGAATTCATTGCGACGATGTACCAAGGTGACTGACTGAGCTATATTGGACAAATATATACTCCAATCCAGTGCTGAATCCCCTCCGCCAGCAATAACTACACGCTTGCCTGCAAAGCGTTCAGGATTTCTCACAAAATACTCCACTCCCTTATCTTCATAATCTGCTAGGTTGCTAATCTCTGGCTTACGTGGTTCGAAAGTACCTAAGCCTCCTGCTATAGCTACTGCTTTTCCTTTGATTTGGGTGCCTTTGTCTGTGGTAACGATAAAGGTATCATCGGCTTGTTTCTCAAGAGTTACGGCAGTTTCTGAGAGGGTGAATTCGGGTTGGAACTGCTTGATTTGTTCCATAAGATTATTGATCAGTTCTCCTGCTCCCACACTAGGATAACCAGGGATATCAAAGATAGGTTTTTTAGGATAGAGTTCGGTGAGCTGTCCTCCAGGTTGGGGAAGGGTATCTATGAGGTGGCACTTTAAGCGTAAGAGTCCTGCTTCAAAAACGGCGAAAAGACCTGTAGGTCCCGCCCCAATGATGATAATATCTGTCTCTTTCATGAAAGTTAGTTTGATTTTGCAAAAATACGAAAATAGTGACAAATGACAAGTGACAAATGACAAATAATTCAATAGTTCTTGGTCACTAGCTACTAGTCATTGGTCATTGGTGCTGGTTTATAGTACTGTCCTTTGTATTCGGCGACACCTTCGAGCTTGTTCAGGAAGACATCAATCCCTTTTACCTTAGTAGGAACAGCCTCGTGAACAACACCTTTGCGATCTATCAGTAGGAGTTTCTCGCCACTATGGACTACAGCAAACTCTTTGGTGGTAGAGGGGAAATCTATTTCCGTATATACTGCTGGGATATATCGCGCATATTGTCCTCCATATCTGAAAAAGCCTACTTTATCTCCTTTGATAAGGGTATAACCATAATCATTTTTCTCGATATGATCGTAGATAATAGCCAGTTTTTCCTTGCCATCTGAGCCAATAAAGCCGCACAGATTATCTTTTTGGGCTAAGAGCACACCTAACCAATAATATTCTAAGTGTTTGTATTGTATAGGGGTGAGCTGTTCCCCCTTGAGAGAAAAAATTCCTTTGAGACTATCTTTTTGGACTAAGAAAACAGGTGGTTTACTCGAACTCTCGTAGCTAATTTGTTCATATATAGAGGGAATAACTTCTCTGCCAAGGGTATCAATCACTCCCCAGTAGTGTTCTTTTCGTGCGCGGGCTACTCTATTCTCAAACCAGCTCAACTCATCATAAAGGGGAGCGGTCAGGGTATCTTTATTTGTCCTAATACCATAACGACCTTGGTCAAAATAGACCATAGGTCGCTCGGTATGAGCTACTGTCTTAAAGCGACCACCTCCATAATAGGGATCATAGGCATAGCCAAAGCCACCTATAAAGAACCATTGACTTCCCTTTTCGGTAAAATCGATGTTTTGCTTGTCGTCTACCTTAAAATAATAGCGCTGCATATCCCAGCCAAAGAAAAGGGGCACAAGGGGCGAGATGAGCCAGCGGGATTGATACCTAAACCCTTGTTTGCGCCAAAGCCCCCAGTAGCGCTTGGTATGGGTGGTGAGCTGTCCATTTTCTACCTTATCGTAGGTTACATATAAGTAGTTGCCCTTGGGCTGTAGCTGAAAATGTAGGTATTTGTATGGGTGATCCCAAACATCCTTGGGTAGGAGTGGAAAGGAACTTTCTCGATACTTACCATTGTGTAACGAATAAGCATAGAAAGTTTGTCCAGAGAGTGCCTCCATAGCTGCTTTTTGGGATTGGCAACCGCTAAGGATAAGAGCAAGGAGCGTGAGGGTACTGAAAAAATATTTCATAAGATAAGGGGTTAGTAAAGTAATTTGACTTCTTTAAGTGAAAACCAGCTCATCAGCGCATCTTCTTGTTCTACTTGGAGTTGCCCATTATGACTGACTCCCCTGATGTAGCCCATAAAGCGCTCTCCATTAGGATACTCAAAGGTGGAGGGCTTGTCCTTGCGGAATAGGTGGGTGTGGTACTCCTCCAACACCGTATCAAAGCGGGTAGGGGAGAGGTTTGTGAGTGCGGCTTCTAGCTCATGACCTATAAGGAGCAATACTTCTTCTAAGTCAAAGGGGTGTCCCATGATTTTTTGTAGCGAAGAGACATTGGGCAAATCATTGAAAAAAAGCTGATTTACATTTAGTCCTATCCCAATTACTGAGGCTGTGATATACTCCTTGCTAAGCGTGTTTTCTATAAGAATACCACAGATTTTCTTTTTGGATGACAAAATGTCATTAGCCCACTTGACAGCTAAGTCTGGTATATACAACTTTTTTAGAGCACGGAAAATGGCTAAGGAGACTTCCATATTCAGTAGAAAGTGGTATTCGGAGGGAAATGCGTCAAACTTTTTTAAAACGCTGAAGGTAAGGTTTTTATAAGGTTCAGCTATCCATGTGGCTCCTTGTTGTCCTCGCCCTTGGGTCTGTGAAAGTGCCCATACACAACTAAGGTCTGCTACGGGTTTTTCCTTAATAAGATTTTTAAGATAAGTATTGGTAGAATTTGTGGCATTAAGTTTGATAATTTCCATAAAATGTTATACCTTTGTCGCTTTGCAAAAGTAATTAAAAAAATTGAATGTCAGAAAAAAATAACACAGAACAAATGCTTTCTTCCATATTGGAGGGGATACAAAAAGTAAAGGGTCAGGACATCACTATCTTAGACCTTAGAGGTATAGACAATGCTGTATGTAGCTACTTTGTCATCTGTACAGGAGGATCCAATACACAGGTAGTAGCCATATCAGGTGCTGTACAAAGACAAACGCCCCAAAAACCTTGGCATGTAGAAGGCGAGCAAAATGCTGAATGGGTATTGCTTGATTATGTAGATGTGGTAGTACATATCTTCCAAAAACATGTACGCGAATATTATGATATAGAGGGCTTATGGGGAGATGCCCAAATAACCCATATAAATACAAATGAATAGTTATGAACGAGAACAAGCCATCGCGATTCTCTGCTTTTTGGTTTTATGCAGGGCTCGCGCTTATTCTATTTTTTATCCTTAATCCACTCTCAAGTTCTGGATTATGGAAACAACCCGAGGAAATTCCTCAAACAGAATTTGAAAAATTCCTCCAAGATGGAGATATCTCCAGAGTGGTAGTAGTCAATAAGCACCAAGCACGTATCTATCTTTTTCCAGAAGCTATGGAAAAGCCAGATCATAAGAAGGTGCGTGCTGAAAGCCCTTTGTTCAAGGCTGGAGCAGATTCCGATGTACCTCAGTATAAAATGGAGGTAGGAGTTTTGGAGAATTTTGAAAACAGATTCAACAAGATTGTAGCAGAAAACAACCTCTCCAATACGCAACTGATATACAAAACAGAGCAGAATTTCTTAGGTGACTTACTCATTACAGTAGTGTTGCCTCTAGTACTCTTCGTAGGGTTATGGATTTTCCTTATGCGCCGTGCCGGAGGAGGTATGGGAGGAGGTCAATTCTTTAACATTGGTCGCTCTCGTGCCAAACTCTTTGACGGAGAGAAGGATAAGAAAATTACTTTCCAAGATGTAGCAGGTCTTGAAGGTGCCAAGGAGGAGGTACAGGAGATAGTGGATTTCCTCAAGAATCCTGAAAAATATACCTCCCTAGGAGGAAAAATTCCTAAAGGAGCCCTCCTTGTAGGGCCCCCAGGAACAGGAAAAACACTCCTTGCCAAAGCGGTAGCAGGGGAGGCACAGGTGCCTTTCTTCTCCCTTTCTGGTTCTGACTTTGTGGAAATGTTTGTAGGGGTAGGTGCCTCACGTGTGAGAGATTTGTTTAGGCAAGCTAAGGAAAAATCACCTTCTATCATTTTTATAGATGAGATAGATGCTATTGGTAGAGCTAGAGGGAAAAATAACCTCACGAATGCTAATGATGAAAGAGAAAATACGCTCAATCAGCTACTTACTGAAATGGATGGTTTTGGCACCACTACCAATGTAATTGTCTTAGCAGCTACCAACCGTGCAGATATTCTAGATAAGGCACTCCTTAGAGCAGGACGTTTTGACCGACAGATCTATGTGGATTTGCCTGACTTGAATGAGCGTAAGGAGATTTTCAAGGTACACTTGCGCCCTATCAAAATAACTGAGGATTTGGATATAGAGTTCTTAGCTAAACAGACCCCTGGTTTCTCAGGAGCTGATATAGCCAATGTATGTAATGAAGCGGCACTGATTGCAGCCCGTCGAGGAAAAGCATCAGTGGATAAACAAGATTTCTTGGATGCAGTAGATAGAATTATCGGAGGTTTGGAGAAAAAGAACAAGATCATTACCCCAGAGGAGAAAAAAGCTATTGCCTATCATGAGGCAGGACACGCTACTGTAAGTTGGCTTTTGGAACATGCTGCTCCTTTGGTGAAAGTAACAATTGTTCCTCGTGGTCGTTCCCTTGGTGCTGCTTGGTACTTGCCTGAAGAACGACAGATTGTACGAACAGACCAGATTCAAGATGAGATGTGTGCCGCTCTCGGAGGTCGTGCTTCTGAAGAGATTACTTTTGGGAAAATTTCCACAGGAGCGCTCAGTGATCTTGAGAAAGTTACCAAGCAGGCCCGCGCTATGGTTACCATTTACGGACTTAATGAAAAGATAGGAAACCTGACGTATTACGACCCCACAGGTGAGGAATATGGATTTACTAAGCCTTATAGTGAGAAAACAGCTCAGGTGATTGATGAAGAAATAAGCAATATCATAGAACAACAATACCAACGTGCTCTTGCTATTTTGAGAGCTAATCAGGATAAGCTCACTACTTTAGCTGAATTGCTTTTGGAAAGAGAGGTCATCTTCAAGGAAGATTTGGAAAATATCTTCGGAAAACGACCACATGAAGAAAAGTAAAAGATAAAAAATAAAAGGTAAAAGAATTTCTTTTACCTTTTTATTTTTTTTACCTCTTATCTTAGAATTTGTAAGTGAATCCAGCGCCGAAAACTTCTCTTATTTGGAAAGCCTTAACAGCGTCATCATCATAGATAGCTTGGAAAGTAAAGTTGGCTGAAAGGAAGTCGTTTACTTTCATCAATACATTGAGAGTGTAGTCAATATCTACATTCTGAGGCTTGTCTAGGTAGTTGCTATATAGGCTAAGAGTGTTCTCGAAAGTTACATTCTTCACAAGATTATCGAACTTAGCATATCCATTCACAGCTGCACCAAACTCGAAGCGAGAAGTTTTACCTTGCTCTACCCCAAAGTGAGAACCTGTTTCAGTGAATTTCTTATCAGTGAAGATAAGTCTTGAAGTAGCAGGAGAAATATTCACCTTTAGGTTATCGCTCTTTTTCCACAACATACCAGGACCAAAAGAGAAATAAGCTGGTGCTAAGAAATTGGTAGTTTCAGTGCGGATTTGCTTTCCAGCATTGTCAGTATCGTACTTATATCCTTTGGCCAATTGGGTTTGGAAATTGGCAAAGAAAGAAACAAACCAAGTATCGGATACTTGTCGTCCTACGAGGGAAGTAAAGGCAAAGCGGTCATTGGTTTTCTTGGTGAAAGCATCACCATCTACTTTGGTAAGACCATAATCAATAACAAGTTTGTTATCCCAAGTCCAAGCATCCTTTTTGTAATTGGCATCGTAGGAAAGGTTTAGGTTTCCTCCGTAGTTATTGGTTCCTCCCCCTGTCCAATCGTGGTTGAAAGCAGTTTGGTTGAATAAAAGGGAGATAATCCCTGCACGAGTCCATGTTTTTTCAGAAGCCGCAGAAGGCTCAGGAGCAGACATAGAAGGAACTTCTTCTTGGGCAAAAGCAGCAAAACTCCAAAGAGTTAATGCTGAAAGAATCATTTTTTTCATCGTTTGATAAATTAAATATAAATAATGATATTATAAATTCGGGCGCAAAGATACTTATAATTTTTGAATAAGCAAGTCGTATTTTTAATTTTTATGTAGAATAAAAAACTGCCCTCTCTTAAGGGGGCAGTTTCTAATGGAAGAAATATGAAAAGTTTATGCTTTCTGAGAGTGTTCTCTCTCATAAGCTGATTTATAAGGACGAATAATGAGTCTCACTCCCTTATTATATTGGAAATACTGTACAATCCAGTTGGCTAAGGCTACCATTTTGTTGCGGAAGCCTACAAGGAAAGCGAGATGTACAACCATCCAAAGTATCCAAGCAAACCAACCTGAGAAGCGCATGCCTGCAATCTCTACTACTGCCTTATTACGTCCAACAGTAGCCATAGCCCCTTTATCAAAGTAGCTAAAAGGTACTAAGTTCTTCTTCCCTGCAATCTTTCTCTTGAGGTTTTTACCCAATTGCTTACCCTGTTGGATAGCAGGTTGTGCTACCATGGGGTGTCCTTTGGGATATTTGTCGCTGATCATACAAGCTATATCACCTATGGCATAGATATTTTCACAGCCTTTTACCTCATTGAACTCATTGACCAGATAACGACCGAACTGGATACTTTCTTCAGGAAGCCCTTCTATGGTATTTCCTTTTACTCCAGCTGTCCAGATAAGGGTACGAGTCTCAAAATTGTGAGTGTTGGTTACTACATTGGTGCCATCGTAATCTTTTACAAAGGTATTGAACCAAATGGTAACCCCCATTTTTTCCAAATATTCTTTGGCTTTTTCGCTTGATTTCTCTCCCATGCCTACCAGCAAGCGAGGATCCGCTTGAATCAAGTGTACATTCATCTTGCGGATATCCAAATCAGGATAGTCGGTAGGGAGGATATGACTCTTAAGTTCGGCGAATGCTCCTGCGAGCTCCACCCCTGTAGGTCCTCCTCCTACAATGACAAAGTTCATCAGGCTATTGCGCTCCTCAAGGTCATTGGTAAGTATAGCTGCTTCCAAGTTTTGGATAATGAGGCTACGCATATCAATTGCTTCTGGGACGGTCTTCATAGGCATGGCATACTTTTGGATATTGGCATTGCCATAGAAGTTAGTCTGAGAACCTGTAGCAATAACAAGGTAATCATAGGAGAGCTCCCCAAGATTAGTGAGAATACTTTTCTTGCTAGGATTGATCTGTTTTACTTCAGTGATACGGAAGTGAAATGTCTTCTCTTTTTTGAATATAGAGCGCACTGAGTGTGCAATAGAGTCGGGTTCTAGTCCCGCAGTAGCCACCTGATAGAGTAGTGGCTGGAAAGTGTGGTAATTGGTCTTATTGATCAGAACCACCTGCATTTTGGAAAAATCCAATTGCTTTACGATGTTGATACCACCAAAACCTGCTCCTATGACAACAATACGGGGAAGGTTTGTAGTGGGGATATTCAGTTGAGTGATAATACTCATAGGTGCTTGCGTGTTTCTTTTATAATTTTAGTAGCATTCCCCAATACTACATGATCATCAATAACCAAGATAGGACGTTTTAGGAAAGTATAATGTTCCAGAATAAGATCTTTGTAATCATTTTCTGTCAGTTCTTGTTCGTTCAGCTGACGCTCTTTGTAGAGTTTGGCTCTTTTGTTGAACAAGAGTTCATACTTTCCTGTAACATTTTTGAGCTGTTCGAGGTCTGTTTCACAGATAGGCTCTTCCTTTACATCTTGAAAGGTAAAATCCTCCAATGTTTTGATTTCATGGAGAATACGTTGGCAAGTGTCACAACTGCTTAAATAGTAAACTTTCCGTGTGGGTGTCATTTTCTTTTTGGGTCATTAAGGTTAAATGAAAGCCAAGGATTTACTTCGGATAGAGGAATTTTCACCTCTAAGATTCCTGTACTATAAGGGGCTATTTCATAAGGGTTATACAATAAAATAAGATAGTTTTGGTCAAAACCTATGTTCTTAGGCAAAGAAAATATGTCATTCTGGAACATAAAGCCATTTTCGCTTAGATTCTTTCCTTCAGAGATATTGAAAGTCTCTCGGAAGTGCTTTTCTGCTACCTCCAATATCTTTCCCATATCAGTAAAGAGTTCTTCCTGAGGGAAGAAAGTACCATCGGAGGCTTTAAAGTTCATAAAAGTAGCCCAGCTGACAGAGTGAGCCCCTCCTAAGTACTCAGTTCCTGAGCGTTGAAGGGATATAAGGGCATCATTCTCAAGGAGAATGGTGTCCACGATTTGTATTTGATAAGGAGTTATACCTTCAAACTGCTGTTTGTCCGATTTGTATTGAGTAAGGAATAGTTCTCCAGCTTCCTTTACTCCCATAACAGTATCTTTTGCAGTAAGGATTCTGACCAATTGTCGCTGTATAGTGTCGTTAAATGTCTGAGCAAAAGCACTGGGTCTTTTGCAAAGCATGTAATTGATAGAGACTTCAGCGCAATCTTCTTCTCCCTCTTCACAATCATTGAGTATAATTTCTTGGTTTTCAAACTTATACTTTCCAGAAGGGAAGAATACAAAGTAACCTACCACAGCAAGGGCAATCACCCCAAGGATGATAAAATAGTATTTTTTACGTAACATTTTTATTAGGAATGTGAGGGCAAAAATAATCTATTTTTCAGAAACAAAAAAGAAAAATAAGACTTATTTGTTTTTTTTAACATAGATGTTTTCTGCTACCATGGAAGAGATGTTAATAGTCTTGCTATCTAATTGAATTTCAATAGAATTATCAAAGGAATGTATCTCCAGAATTTTAATTTCTTTTCCAATAGAAATGTCTATCTTATTCAGATATTGCAAAAATTCTTTAGAAGTATTTCTTACTCCTACACATTGAGCGCTCTCTTCTTTTTTTAATTGGCTTAGCAGCTCACTTTTGAGCGAGGGCATGTGACCATATTTATCAGGGATGGGGTCTCCGTGAGGGTCTTTTTCAGGGTATAGTAGGAGCTTATCCAGTTCTTCAATGAGTTTGTCGGACTGTATATGCTCCAGTTGTTCGGCTACTTCATGGATTTCGTCCCAAGAGAAATGGAGCTTTTCCACCAAGAACACTTCCCAAAGACGATGTTTGCGAATGACAAAAAGGGCGTTTTTCTCTCCTTCTTTTGTAAGGGAGACACCTTGGTATTTCTTATGTTCCACCCATCCCTTTTCATGTAGTTTTTTGAGCATATCAGTAACTGACGAAGCCTTAGTCTGCATGGCCTCAGCTATGGCATTGGTGGTAACTTCCTCTTGTCGCTCTTGACCAAGGTGGTAGATGATTTTTAGATAGTTTTCTTCAGAAAAAGTCATAGAGAAAGGTATTTGGTTTGAAGAATAGCCGCCATTTCTTTTTGTAAGCTATGGGCTGCCTCTCCTGCTTTTTGGGCAAAATCTTCCCCTTGGGAAGCATAGATTACGGCACGAGAGGCATTGATAATGAGCCCTACCGAGTCATTGAGTCCGTACTTGCATACCTCCTTTAGGTCACCTCCTTGGGCACCTACGCCAGGTACCAATAAGAAGGATTGGGGAACTATACGGCGAATGTCAGCTAAGTATTCTGCCTTGGTAGCGCCTACTACATACATGAGGTTGTGGGCATTGTGCCACTGTTGCGAACGAGTGAGTACCTGCTGGTAGAGTGGTGCTCCCTCGGTGGTAAGAGTTTGAAAGTCAAAGGCTCCTTTGTTAGAAGTTAGTGCTAATAAGATAGTTGCTTTGTGCTCAAAAGCCAAAAAAGGCTCTACGGAATCCTGCCCCATATAAGGAGCTACCGTTACACTGTCAAACTGTAAATCCTCAAAGAAGGCCTTCGCATACATGGTAGCCGTATTGCCTATATCACCTCGCTTGGCATCGGCTATGGTAAAGATATGGGGATGTTGCTCGTTGAGGTAGTCAATAGTTTTTCTTAGTGACTGCCAACCTTTTTCCCCATAGGCCTCATAGAAAGCGATATTAGGCTTATAGGCAATGGTATAGGGGTGGGTGGCATCGATGATTGCCTTATTGAAAGCAAAAATAGGATCGCTTTCCTTGAGTAGGAAAGGAGGGATTTTGTTCAAATCTACGTCTAAGCCTACACAGAGAAAGGATTTTTTGGAGAATATTTCTTGCTTGAGTCTTTCTAAAGAGAAATCTTTCATATAGTAAAGTGTATTTTAATAGGATTTGTCTTTTGTTAATTGGTCAATATATTTTTCGATAGGCATGCCATCAACCAAGATACCCTTGAGTACCATCTGTCCTTTGTAGACAACAATTTGGGCATAGGCATCCTTGATAATCCTATCGGCTATGGGTGCCTTGTATTCATTCATATAATAACGCTTGTCGGGTATATCAATCCAAACAGTCTCATAATCTACCGTAGGCCCCTCTGGAGTAACTCTTAGGTAAATGTCGGTATCGGAAGGTCTTATCTCTCTTGCCTCTTGATAGATAGCCTCGCCATTGGCAGCTTTCTTTAGAGGAATGAATAGATCGTGGTCAAACTTATAATGTTCTTGTTGCATAGACCAAGGTATAGGTGCCGTTACATTTGTATAGTTAATGGACACATAGCGCCCACGGAAGGCATCATAAGGGTCAATAGGTTCAATCTTCATTAGGAAGGTTTCACCTCTAAGGAGAATCAATTCCCTGTCAAAAATCATTTTCAAGGGGAAAGCTAATTGTACTAAAACTGTACAGACAAAGGCTATGATGAGGTATTTCTTACGCATTTTTCTTTTGTTTTAAGATGAAATAATTGGCTGCAAAAAAGCCTATACCTAAGAGGATAAAGACAATTCCTT
>NZ_CALHGG010000009.1 GCF_938029845.1 uncultured Capnocytophaga sp. | reverse complement strand
GTTACTACTGCCATTCACCAAGCCAGACCCGATAGTATCTTCAAAGAAGCACGCTTAGGAGGAGCTATTGACCTTATATACAACATTACCTCCACCATAGGTATACGTGGCGCCTACAGACTTATCTATGATACAGCGCCAATTGTTCCTGTGAGAAAAGATTACAATACGGTTGATGTAGGTGTCAATCTTTTATTTTAATGAATAGACTAATTTAATTGTTTATGTATACAATTCCTTAATATTGAATCCGAAGAGTTTTTCTATTTGGATGTATTTCTAAAGTTACTTCTAGGATTGTTGGCACTTGCGTTGATTATCAACAAATCGGGCAAAGGCAATTTGGCACCTACTTCTGCGATGGATCAGGTACAGAACTATGTACTTGGGGGGATTATAGGAGGGGTGATTTATAGCCCTTCAGTTACAATCTTCCAGTTCGTTGTTGTATTGGCTATCTGGGCTTTCCTTATTATTGGGTTGCGCAAACTCAAAACTAAGAGTCTTGCTTTTAGGGGGATTATAGATGGAGCACCTGTGATTGTTATCAATCGTGGCCAGATAGATATTGCCGCTTGCAAAAAAGCCAAAATCACTGCCCATGACCTTGCTTTCAAACTCCGTAAAGAGGGAGTCTATTATATCAGAGATGTCAAAAGAGCAGTACTCGAACAGAATGGTGAACTCATCATTGTAATGGCAGGCGAGGAAAATCCCAAATATCCCATCATCACCGACGGGATTATCCAGAAAAATGTACTCGAAGATGTAGATAAAACCGAAGAATGGTTGCTTGAAGAGCTTCAAAAGCAGGGATATAATAGTGCTTCCGAAGTGTTCTTGGCGGAATACCATAGCGGACAAATCAAAATTAACTAACGTCCTTAATAAATTGCGCCGCTACGGAAGACTATGCTTTTGGGTAATTGTCTTAGCCCACTCATGTGTAGATACGCAATTTATTGCGTATTATATAGTTAGTGAATAGTGTTTTAACTATTGATTCGTATTAAAAGCACTTTTATATGTGAGAGAAAATGGAAAGATCACAAGTAGTCAATATCAGACCCTAAATACTATATCTAAACGAACTTCTATAAATGATCTGATAGAATTAGTAGAAAAATAGGGTCTTTTAGAGCAAGCGGGGACAAGTATAAATATTTATTATCAACTTAGATAAAAGCGTGCAAAGCGTGCAATAAGTGTGCAATAAGTGTGCAACAACCACTGCAAACCCGCATAAAACCTATAAAAAAGCGTGCAATAGGTCAGCCCGTGGAGATTTGTCCAAATGAATCAATCCTAAGCTCATTGTTTATTATTCACTCAAAAAGAATTAAAACTATGAAGAAATCTCTTTTATTACTACTGATAGGAGTGGTCGCTTGTCAGCCCTCCCAAGAGAAGAAGGAAACAACCTCTGAACTTACAGATACAGCGCCAAGCCAAACAACCACTGAACAGACGGCTGCTAAGCAAGAAAAAACAGAGCAGACCCCTCCTGCCCGACCCGACTTTCCCGTAGGTTCGGTTGTATATGTGTTAGGTAAGCAGACCCCCGATGATACAGCTCCTCAAGAAGAAAATCACCCCCAAACAGAAGCCTTTCCCTTGGGTAGTAAGTTGGAGATAGTAGGAGAAGAAGGTGCTTATTACAAGGTAAAAAAAGGAGCACATGAGGGCTATGTCCTCAAAAGCGAAGTAGGTTATCAGGATCAGGCTTTCTCTGAAGAGGAATTGGGACAGGTGAGCGCACTTTTTGAATACAAAGGTTCTACCCGTACCCCTAAGGACTTGGACAATATATCGGAGTTCTTCTCCATCTCTCTTATCACTGAAGCGCAATACCAGCAAGCACTCCAGCATAGTCCAAAGGCTTTTGATAAAGAGGAGGATATTAAGAAAACAGGAAAAGTCCTAACTCTCCCTTGTCAGAAGAAAAAGGTAAAATATGAGGACATCAGTCAGGATGGATTTGATGAGGCTGTATATACCTATATTGGAGAGCATAAGGACATTGAGCAATATATCATCAGGGTAGCAGGTGCCCAAGTGGTGCCCTATATACTCACCGATAAGCAAACGGGAGATGAACTATATATGGACGGTTTTCCGTTGCTCTCAACCGATAGGAAACATATCATTACCCTCCATACCGACCCTATCAATGAGGAAACCGATATAGCCCTCTATCACATTGAGGGTACAGCTCCACTGCGCCTAAAAACCATGGTCAAGGCCTCCTTGGCATGGTGGCGATGTGCTATGCACCAGCAAACCCCTATTTTCTTAGGACAGGACAATGCACTCTATGCGGCTATCTATCCCATAGGTCTTCAAGAGAACGCAAATAAGTTACTCTATGTAAAAATGAGTCAATTAGCTAATTAGCTAATTGACTCATTTTTCAAATTGTCAAATCGGCTCATTGGCTCATTTATTCGTTTTCCGTTATACTCTCAAACTGCTCCCAAAAATCAGGGAAAGATTTCTCCACTACCTCCACATCATTGATGATAATGGGTACCTTCAGAGCCAAAGGGGCAAAGGCCATCGCCATACGATGGTCGTTATAAGTATCTATGGAGATATTGCGAGTAATCTTACGAGCACTACCTACCCATATTTCTTCTTTGGAGATATGTACCTCAGCGTTTAGCTTGGTAAGTTCGTTCTTGAGAGCTTCCAATCGGTTGGTTTCCTTGATATTAAGTGTATGCAACCCGCTAAGGAAACACTCTATCCCTAGGCCAAAGCAAGTAACTGCAATCGTCTGAGCTATATCGGGGCAGTCCATAAGGTTATAGGAGAAGATGGGAGAAAGCAGGTCGCGTTCCTTAATAAGTTGTATCTTATCCCCCCAGAAAATTGTTCGTACGCCAAAGGCCTGATAAATATCCGCTACGATACGGTCGCCTTGTAAGCTTCTTTCTTTATAATGATTCATATAGAGCGAAGTACCCACAGGGCTTAGTGCTACCATGCTATAAAAGTATGAGGCCGAACTCCAGTCTGGCTCTACCACTATCATCTGTGGGGCTACCGCTGGTGTGTGCTCTATAGTGAAGGTATTATCCTCAAAAGTTCCCGCTATGCCTAGTTCATTGAGCAGTGAAAGGGTCATTCTCAGGTAAGGAAATGAGGTTATCTCCCCATCCAGATGTAGACTTAGTCCATTGGCAAAGGACGGAGCCACAAGGAGCAAGGCGGAGATATATTGGCTACTTACATTGGCTTTGATAGAAAGGGTACCTCCTTCCAATTGCTTTCCTTGAATATGTAAGGGCGGGAAACCCTCTCCTTTGGAGTAGTAGATAGCGGCTCCCAATTGGCGTAGGGCTTCTACCAAGATGCCAATAGGGCGTTCCTGCATACGAGCAGAACCTGTCAGTATCACATTTTTGTTTTGGCAAGCCGCATAGTAAGCAGTCAGAAATCGCATAGCGGTGCCCGCATCCCCTATGTCTATAGTACTTTCTCCACTGTGTAAGCCTCTATACATAGCCTCCGAATCCTTGGAGGGAGAAGCATTTTCTATCTGTAAATTAGGATAAAGAGACTGTAGTAGTAGAAGTCGGTTGGTTTCACTCTTAGAGCCTCCTATGTTTAAGGTAAGATTGTTGTCGTTTTTTATGCGTTTTTTTTTTAGACGAATATCCATATTGTATTTTAGAAAGCGCAAAATTACGAAAACTATCTAAAAATGGACGACCAACAGCTATTTCTTTGGCTATAAATTAACTTTTTTAACGTAGATAGAAAATAGTAGAAATGTTTAGAAATGAAGAAATCAAAGCGTTAAGAAATTAAAGATTTTCGTTTTCTAAATTTTTATATCTCTACCTGCTCTAACTCCTAATAACAAATAAAAATCGGAAAAATATTTCGTATATTCAGCAAAAATTCTTATCTTTACACCTTGAAACAATGATGAATGGTTAATGGTCAATGGTTATATGGTGGGTATCAACCAATAACTACGGATAGTATAATGATTATACAAGTGTAGAAAGTACTGGGAATCCATGGGAGTTCTTCTTGTCTGAAAGGTCATTATTGGCAACATTGACAATTAACGATTGATAATTGATAGTTAGTAATGAATTGGCTTGCAAAACTTTTCAAAGGAACATTTTCAGCGGCATCAAGCCCTAATCCAAATATAAGTGAACCTGAAAGAGAGCTCCCCATAGACGAGGCTTTTGTAAAAAACTTCAAAGATAAGGGAGGTATCTTTGTATATGTAGAGAAAAAAGAAGATCTCCCTAAGGTATTCCAAACGGTTGTATCTGAAGCGGGAGAAGATACTTTTGTCTTTACGCATAACGAACAATTGGAGGAGCAACTCTCGGCGGAGTTTCCCGATTGTTTTGTGACCAATGACCAGCTGGCGACTCACTTCCTAACCGATTGCGAGTACCTTGTAGCCGAAGAGGGGTCAGTTATGTTCTCTTCCCGACAGCTGGGACAAAAACGATTGGATGAACTACCTTCTACCCTGATTGTAGTGGCTAAAATCAGCCAAATTGTGGGTTCTCTTATGGATGCTATGGGCGGACTTAACCGACAAACGCATAAGGAACGCCCCAACAATATACGTAGTCTTAGAGCTTTCTGTCCTCCTGAGGAAAAAGACTCTATCTTCTGTGAGAATTGTTACCGAACTACTTACTTGCTCCTTCTGGAGGACTTAAATACTAACGAATGAATGAATTACTAAAGCGCTGTATCACAGGTATTATATACGTATTCCTGCTCCTTACAGCTATTATGCTCTCCAACGCAGAGGCCTTCGGCTTCCTCTTCCTTGTTTTCGGACTGGTATGTCTGTTCGAATTCAAGCGATTGGTACGCCTTACAGGAAGTGCCATCTACCTGATATTCTTAGGTATTTGGTGGTGCTTTAACTATCTGATTCCCATTAGCGAATTTGGAGGGAACCTCTTTGTCTATTTGCTGCTCTTAGCGGTGGTCTCTACCGATATCTATTTGGTGTTTTACCTTTACAAAAAGGAAACAGTCAAGTACGAGACTTGGCAGAAATTCCTCTTAAACCTACTCTATGTAGGGGGAGGCTGCTTGTTCATCTCCTTACTTTACAAATGGGAGATTTATAAGAACGAACAGGCGTTGTCCAACTCCTTTGCCTTTTGGGAACTTTCCCAGTGGCGCTTCTCTGAGGCATTCTCCGAGGCACAACATACCATGATTGCCCTTTTAGCTATTATCTGGGCGAGCGATAGCTTTGCCTATGTCTCAGGTCGTTTCTTAGGTCGTACCAAGCTCTTCCCTTCGGTCTCTCCCAAGAAGACAGTGGAGGGTTTCATAGGCGGGCTTGTGGGTGCCTTGCTTATTGCAGCATGGCTCTCCCTATATAGTAACAAAGAGCTATGGAAGTGGCTAGTGATCGCTACCGTATTGGTGGTAACCGGTACCTTGGGGGACTTGGTGGAATCCAAGTTCAAGCGTGTAGCAGGCAAAAAGGATAGTGGTACCATACTCCCAGGGCATGGGGGACTACTCGATAGGCTTGATAGTCTTATTTTTGCCTCTCCTTTTGCTTTCATCACGCTCTTGGTGCTTTCCTATTTCTAAACCTATGGGGTAGGTCACCTCATGAAAGCTATATGGAGCGCTGCAAGTGAGTTTTTGTTATTGAGTATTTCACGGGGCATTACAATGATGAAATAGGGCTGAATCTATAAGGAATAAAGGAGACAGAAAATAGTTGGCTTTTTGTTTGTTTATTCCTATAATATTCCTTACCTTTGTAGGGCGAAAATTGAAAGTAAAAAGTAACAGGTAATAGGTAAAAAGTAACAACAAATATAATAATCATTACACTCTGTAATGAGTGAGGCTTTTACTTTTTACCCTTTATCATTTACCTAAATTAAATAATAATGGACGTACAAAAAATTATGGCCTCTTTGGAGGCAAAACACCCAGGAGAAAAAGAGTACTTACAAGCAGTACACGAAGTGTTGGAATCCGTACAGGAGGTCTATAACCAACATCCTGAATTTGCTAAGGCAAAAATCATTGAGCGTATTGTAGAGCCTGATCGTATCCATACATTCCGTGTGGATTGGGTAGATGACAAGGGAGAGGTACAATCTAACCTCGGTTATCGTGTGCAGTTCAATGCCGCTATCGGGCCTTACAAAGGAGGTATCCGTTTCCACAAAGCGGTAAATCCTTCTATGCTAAAATTCTTAGGTTTTGAACAAACCTTCAAGAACGCACTTACAACCCTCCCTATGGGCGGTGCCAAAGGAGGATCTGACTTTGACCCAACAGGTAAGTCCGATGCCGAAATTATGCGTTTCTGCCAAGCTTTCATGCTCGAATTGTGGAAATACATAGGCCCTGATACCGACGTACCAGCAGGTGACGTAGGGGTAGGTGGCCGTGAAATCGGTTATATGTACGGTATGTACAAAAAATTGGCTCATGAATACAATACAGGGGTACTCACAGGTAAGGGTATCAACTGGGGTGGCTCCCTTATCCGTCCAGAAGCAACGGGTTATGGAGCTCTTTATTTTGTAGATCATATGCTTAAAAAGCTCGGTCGCGATATTAAGGGACAACGTGTAGTAGTTTCTGGTTTCGGTAACGTGGCTTGGGGTGCTTCTGAAAAAGCGACCCAATTGGGTGCTAAAGTAATTGGTCTCTCTGGACCTGATGGATGTGTGGAAGTACCTGGTGGTATGACTCAAGAAATGATTGACTACCTACTTGAACTCCGCGCTTCTAACCGTAATATCGTAGCACCTTTCGCTGAGAAATTCGCTAAAGAAAGCAAATTCACTGCAGGCAAAAAAGCATGGGTAATCCCTTGTGATATCGCCTTGCCTTGTGCTTTCCAAAATGAGTTGGATGGAGACGATGCTAAAACCCTTATCGCCAATGGCGTAAAACTCGTAGCGGAAGTATCCAACATGGGTTGTACTCCTGAGGCTATCAAGGCGTTCCAAGATGCTAAATTGCCTTTCGCTCCAGGTAAGGCGGTCAATGCAGGTGGGGTAGCTACTTCAGGTTTGGAAATGACTCAGAATGCAGCTCACCTTTCTTGGACTTCCGAAGAGGTAGATGCTAAGCTACACCAGATTATGGAGTCTATCCACAACGCTTGTCTCAAATACGGACAAGAAGGAAACTACATCAACTATGTAAAAGGAGCCAACATCGCTGGTTTCATGAAAGTAGCCCATGCTATGCTTGACCAAGGAGTGATTTAATAATTGAATATAGTTGTCTTCAAAAAAGGGCTGTCTCGCTTTATGAGACAGCCTTTTTCTTATAGCTTGAGCTTAATACCTCCGTTGAACACAAAACCGTCCAAGGGAGCATAGATATCTTTGAATACGGGAGCACGCTCACTACCTGTATAGATACTTCCGAAACGGGTCTGACGTACATCCAAGAAGTTTTCAAAATTGATATAAACAGAACAATGTTTCCATAATTTCTCTACTATAAAACCTGTCATCCAGTAAGGATGCCCACGCTCTCCATCACTCAGCAGCTGTGAACTGAAATAATAGGCTTCTAACCCGATTTTCCACTTATCTTCCACTTCGTAAAACAAAATAGAGTTGGTACGGTGCTTAGCAGTAAGCAGATTGTCCGTAAAGACATCTCCCTCATGTAATTGAGTGTTGGTTAGGGTGTAACCCAAGAAAAGTTTGAAGTCCTTGTAACCTATTTTTACATTGGTTTCCAATCCTTTGGTGAGGATATGCCCTTCTATATTGGTTAGGTGATACTTCTTAGGTGATAGGTTTTCCAGCAATAGCGGATGGTCTAAGTAGGTATAGAAAAAGAGTTGATTGATACTCAGAGTCCATTCCTCTCCTAAAAGGGTCTGGTAATTAATATCAAAGTTGGCGCCATAACTCTTCTCCAACCGATTCTTTTGGCTACTCACAGGCAAGATGTTTTGATAATGAAATCGTTCGCTTTCCTCTGTGAATAAGGTAGGTGTTTTATACCCCAATCCGCCTGATATGCGGGAAGTGAGTTTCTCTGATAGGTGAAAGAGGCTGGCTAGCCTAGGAAGTACTACCCATCCATAGTCTTTGACAAAATCGGTGCGCAAACCACTTTCTATCTCCAACCATGGGGCGGTTTTCCAAGTATTTTGGGCAAATCCTCCTACAATCATCTCCTGCTCATCTCTCAAAGGGAAGGTAGTAAGAGGCTGTTCCTTAAAACGATGATCTAAAAGGGTTACTCCTATAATCCAGTCTGTTTTTTCTCTTTCCAAACCATAGAACCCTTCTGTAAAGCTGCTTAGCTGTGTTCCTGAAAAACGATAATCAGGCAGGACAATTTCTCTTTGGAAGTAGTTAATACTACTCTTTAGCTGGAATCGGGAATCCTCACTTATATGGTGGTCAAATGTTAGCTGGCCACCATAGCGATGAGTATTGTTTTCCTCAAAATAGTGATAGGCAGGGTCGGTATTGCCCCTTAAGTACTCTATATGTCCTCCTAACCGCTGCTCCACCATGGCATTTATCCCTATGTTCAGCGAGGTGTCTTCGTCAAAATAGAGGAATAGCTTGGGATTCACTACCCAGCGTTCAAAGCGAGGAATGGCAGAAAAGGGAGTGTCACTTGGTGCATAGGCTTGGTTTCTGCTATGAGAAGCAAAAAGAGTGGTACCTACATGATTGAATTTTTGTCCATAGAATGCATTCAAGTTTAATCCCTTAGCCGATGTGCCGTCTATATGAAAAAGTAGCTCTCTCGCTGGGGTAGGGGTCTTAGAGATCAGATTGACCAATCCTGCTATGGCACCTCCTCCATAGAGGGTGGAGCTGGTACCCTTGATGACTTCCACCTGCTTGAGGTCCAAGGGGGGCGTTTGCAGCAAACCCAAGCCACTGGCAGCTCCAGAGTAAGCAGGGAATCCGTCCTTGAGTATCTGGGTATAGCGCCCATCCAATCCTTGGATACGAATACCTGCATTGGCACTGATTGGAGAGGTTGTCTGTACTTGTATACCAGTGCTTTCACTCAGTAGCATCCGCAAATCACTGGGGCGCATGTTGGCTTTTTCATCTAGCTCTTCAGCTGTAATAAGCTCAATACGAGTAGGCACTTTCTCTATGGTACGGCTACTACGTGTGGAGGTGATAGTCAGCCCCTCCAGCTCGGTCTCTTCTTCCTCTAATTCAAGGATAAGGGGAATATTAGTCTGGGTAATAGTGTATTCAAGGCTTCTAAATCCAATAAAGGAGAATACCAGTACCTCTCCAGAGGCTGCTTTGATAGAGAAATCTCCTTGTTCATTGGTAGTAGTGCCTCTTGGAGTATCTTTGATGCGTATGGAAACGCCCAAAAGAGGTGTTTTATCCGTTGCGGAGGTAATATGTCCGCTTATTTTTTGCTCCTGCCCATAGAGGATACTACCGCCAAAGAGAACAAAGAGCAGTATAATGATATTTTTCATGGAATTTTATATGTAATAAATAGATAATGTTGGCACAAATTACAAAAACGCACCAGTCAAAGTAAAGTAGGGGGGAATGGCAATTCACCCTTATGTTGAAGAATTAAGCTATTTTAGGAGGAACCCAGATATTTCCCAAGTAGGAGGAATCTATAATAATATAGGGGTAGGAAATCAAGTGTTTGGTTTCTATAATAGGAGAAAGTGTTTCCAAGGGCGTCTCTTCAGAGACAGGAAGAGAAAGTACCATTTGGCAGCAATTGCAGATACATAGGGGGTTGCATAGGTCTATATCACCAGAAGAATGAGAGTGAGATGCACTCATCTCAGCCGTATCATTACCCTCATATATAGGCATATCACTACATGGCAATACCAACAATGCCACAAGATAAAGACCTAATATGAATGCAATACTTTTCAAGTTCTGAGTTTTTATTTTGAGTTACTAATGACCCTTGCTGGTGCGAGCTTGCAGCTCGTACCTATAATTATGGAGCTTGTAGCTCCCATAGAGAGCCAAAGGCTCTACTTAATAGTAGGCGCCAGCAGAGGGAACTTTCTAAGACGCAATAAATTGCGTCTCTACCCTAACGCTGACCAAGAAAACTCCTAATGAGCATAGTCACTCGTAGAGGCGCAATTCATTGCGCCTTAACGAATTAGAGTATACGGGTATTTTTCAACTATTGATTTGTATTATTATCTAATTTCTTTTCACTTTTCGTTTTTCATTAATCACGATTCCCCAAGTGATAGCCGCCAATACGGCTGTTACTCCAGAGATAAAGAGGGCTCCCATAACTGAGTAGCCATTGACAAACATAAGGACTAAAAAGAACAAAGCAAATAGTCCTACGCCAAAGATAACAGCTTGTGTTATAATCTGTTTCTTTTGAGTTGTATTGGATAATGAATGTCCCATAGTACAAAGGATTTTATGGATGATTCTTTAGCTACAAATTTACGTATTTATCTCTAGGAAAACAAGATATTTTTCGTATTTTTGCGCTTTATCAGTGGCAGTAGTCAGTAGTCAGAGGTCAGTGACCAGTAACTATTCACTTTTCGCTTTTCACTATTCATTAATAAAAGCTATGGTTCTACAGAAGATTGAAGCACTCCGCAAGGAGCTTAACGAGCACAACTACAATTATTATGTGCTTGATACCCCCTCTATTTCCGACTTTGAGTTTGACAAAAAGCTGAAAGAATTACAGGAATTGGAGGCACAATACCCTCAGTACAAAGACCCTAATTCCCCAACAGTGAGGGTAGGGGGCGAAATCACCAAAAACTTTCCGACTGTAACCCACGAATTCCGCATGTACTCCTTGGACAATTCTTACTCTAAGGAGGAGATAGAGGAATGGGAAAAACGTGTCCTTAAGGGCTTAGGTACGGACAAGGTGTCTTTCGTATGTGAACTTAAGTACGACGGGGCTTCCATAGACCTAACGTATGATCATGGTCAATTAGTGCAGGCGACCACTCGTGGCGATGGGGTGCAGGGCGATGAGATTACGGCGAATGTACGTACCATTCGCAGTGTGCCGCTAACTCTCAAGGGGGATTATCCTGACCATTTCCATATCCGTGGGGAGATTATCATCCTTAAGGAGGGCTTTAAGAAGATGAATGAGCAGCGTATAGCCGAGGGGGAAGATCCTTATATGAACCCTCGCAACACCGCTAGTGGAAGCTTGAAACTACAAGATACCGCCGAGGTCGCCAAGCGTCCCCTTGACTGCCTACTTTACTATCTGGTGGGGGACAATCTACCGGTAGATAACCAGTTTGACAGCCTACAAAAAGCCCGAGACTGGGGCTTCAAGGTGCCTGCTCAATCCAAGCTATGCCACTCCACTGAAGAAGTGATGGACTTTATCAACTATTGGGATCAGCGCCGACATGACCTTCCTTACGAAACCGATGGGGTGGTTATCAAGGTCAATGACTTCCATGCCCAACAGGAATTGGGCTATACCTCCAAATCTCCCCGCTGGGCGATTGCTTATAAGTTTAAGGCGGAGGAGGTGACCACTACCTTAGAGAGTATCTCCTATCAGGTAGGGCGTACAGGGGCGATTACTCCTGTGGCGAACCTTTCTCCAGTACTCTTGGCGGGTACTATTGTAAAGCGTGCTTCCTTGCACAATGCTGATCAGATAGCCAAACTCGATCTTCGCCTTGGTGACCAAGTATTTGTTGAAAAGGGTGGAGAGATTATCCCTAAGATTACAGGGGTGAAGTTGGAAGCGCGTCCCGAGCAGGCGGCTCCTGTGGCCTTTATCACTCATTGTCCTGAATGTGGTACGGAGTTGGTACGCAATGAGGGGGAAGCACAACATTACTGCCCCAATGCCTATGGCTGTCCGCCCCAGATTACAGGGCGTATCCAGCACTATATCTCCCGAAAGGCTATGGATATAGAGGGCTTAGGTTCTGAAACGGTCGAGCTCATGTTCCGTGCAGGACTCATACACAACTATGCCGATCTCTACGAGCTGAAAGCCGAGCAAATACAGAACCTCGAGCGCATGGGTACACGCAGTGCTCAGAATATCATCACAGGGATAGAGAAGTCCAAGCAGGTGCCTTTCGAGCGGGTACTTTTTGCTTTGGGAATTCGTATGGTAGGGGAGACGGTAGCTAAGAAGTTTGCCCGTACCTATAAGACCTTAGAGGCCTTCCGCACAGCTACCTATGAGCAATTGATTCAAATAGATGAAATAGGCGACCGCATCGCCCAGAGTGTTATAGAGTTCTTTGCCGATGATAGGAATAAGGAGATTCTCCAGCGTTTGGAGGGCTATGGGCTGCAATTTGCCCTCAGTGAAACCGTACAAACAACCCTTTCTGATACCCTCAAAGGGAAAACCCTTGTTGTCTCTGGTGTTTTCGCACGCCATTCCCGTGACGAACTCAAGGCCTTAATAGAAAACCACGGAGGCAAAGTAGGCTCTTCCATATCCTCCAAGACCAGCTATGTGGTAGCAGGCGACAATATGGGGCCTAGCAAATTGGAAAAAGCAACCCAATTGGGTATCCCTATCCTCTCAGAAGACGATTTTGAAAAAATGATCCTCCTTTAAGGACGAGGCTCTCTGAAAAAGGTTTATCTTGTAAGGGCGATTTGCAAATCGCCCTTACAATGTAACAAAAGATTATTGATTATCAACGCAATCAGCTTTGCCAAAGTCCTGAACTTTAGCAAAATGTACAGTGAAATAGCCCCATCACTAATCACTAATCACTAACTACTAACCACTAGTCATTGTTTTCGTCTGTCTCAAAGAAAAAATCCTCTCTAGGGAGTGTTTCAGTTAAGTGTTTCAGGCGAGGGTCGTGCAGTAAGGTGATATTGAAAGAGAGCTTGATACCCACACGCAAGAGTTCATGCGCGAGGGCTTCACTCTTATGAAAGCCATGGAGAATCCACAGACCTGTGGCACCACTCTTCTTACGCAGACCGATAAGCTCCCCATAGCTCTTTACGCAATGGATAATCAGGGGCTTATGTAGCTCTTCGGCAAGGGCGATATGCTGCTCAAAAAGGGCTATTTGCAGGGGGAGGGGAGTGGAGGCGCGCTTGTCCAATCCACATTCGCCTATGGCTACACATAGCGGGTGGGAGGCACGCTTGGCAACCTTTTCCCATTGCGCCTGACCGTCCTCAATGATATAACAAGGGTGAATACCTACCGAGAATACGCCCTGCTCATAGGAGTCTTCGGGGAAACAATTCTGTACCTCCTGACTATTTTTTGCCTTGTGGGTGTGTATGTTAGGATAGGGGAAAAGTGGATTAATCGTCATAGGGAAAGAGTTCTACCGCCTTGGCATATACCATAGAGGACTCCCATCCTTTGTAGAGTAGGTAGTCAGCCAATTTGCGACGTGCTTTTTGAATATTCTTCTCGGTGATAGTGTCTGCCTTTTTCTCTGCCAAAGTATCAAAAACCTCTTGGTAATCGTCTTCGATTTCTTCCATGGCACAAGCTATGTTGTAGCGGGAGATATCGCGAAACTTCAGCTCACGGGTGATACGTACGCGTCCCCATTTCTTAAAACGGAACTTACCCCTTGCATAGCTACGAGCAAAGCGTTCCTCATTGAGAAAATTCTCCTCAATAAGGTACGCTACAATAACATCTATCGCTTCGGGAATCATACGCATCTGTCGGAGCTTGGCAGTCACTTCTTTGTGACAACGCTCTTGATAGGCACAATAGCGCTCCATACGTCGTTTGGCTTCCTCTACCGTATAAGTTTTTACCGTTTCGCTCATCATCAGAAGGCAGCCATCCACGTTTTCCAAGGCAATACGCCCAAAATAAGCAATAATCCTATACTGTAGAAAATAAGGATACGCTTGAAAGCACCTACATCCGTTTTCTGCTTTTTGTGTAGCGACCAGCCAATAGTAATAAGGGTTACCGCCACAATACCAAAGGGGTGCTCCACTAACATCTTTCTCAGATAAGCATCCTTCATCACGCCTGCTCCCATAGCTGACCAGCTTTGGAAAAGAGGTGTTACAAAATAGAGGATAAGCCCTAGAGTGACTTGTAAATGCGTGAATATCAATGCAAATAAGTTGATACGCAAGTCTTTCTTGCTATATGGACGTTTTTGCCATACGCCCAATAAGGCATTGATCACAGCAAAACAAAGCACTACCAATACGATATAGGCAGTAAGTGAGTGGGTGTTTTTAAGTAGTTGATATAACATATTCAGTTTTTAGTTTTAAGTTTTTAATTTTCAGGTATCTCTAAAAGCGCCCCAATAGGAGGCTCCTAATTATTTTTCACTTTTCATTCTTCACTATTCACTAAAGTTAAACTCCTTCCCGTCTTCACTCAGTAGCGTATTAGGGAAGATCGTTTGGGCTTCTTCTTGGAAAACTCGTTTGTCCTTATAGCGGGAAGAGTAGTGACCTAGGATAAGGGTTTGGACTCCTGCTGATCGGGCGATTTTTGCGGCTTCAAGGGCAGTGGAGTGTTTGGTTTTCTCTGCTAAGGCATGATTGTCCTCAAGAAAAGTACTCTCGTGATAGAGCACTTGTACCCCCTCAATCAGCGGAACTATTTTGGGCAGATAAGCGGTATCACTACAAAAGGCATAGCTCTGCGCAGGGGCTGGGGGAAAACTCAGCACCTCATTGGGGATACACTCTCCAGTCTCTAGAATAACGTCCCTACCGTTCTTGATATTTTGGTAATAGCAAACGTCTATACCATATTCCTGTACGGCATCTGCATTGAGCTTGCGTTCCTTGTTTTTCTCCTTGAACAGAAAGCCATTGGCATAGATACGGTGGTCAAGAGGAATGGTGGTTACTGAGAGCTTGTCATCTTCAAAAATGACCTCACTCTCCTTGCTCTCTAGCTCATGAAAGTATAGCGGGAAAACCATGTGTGCTCCACTGACTTTTAGTAGCAAGAGCATCGCATCCTTGGCGCCCTTAGGGGCATGGATATGCAACTCCGCCTCCCTGCCTTGTAATTGGAAAGTAGAGATTAGCCCCGCCAATCCGTAGAAATGATCGCCATGGAGGTGGGAGATAAATATATGCTTGATACGGGCAAACTTAGCCCCTGATTGTCTTAGTGCCATTTGTGTTCCCTCCCCACAGTCAATAAGGAACAGATGCCCGCGCATCTCCAAGAGCTGGGCAGTGGTGCGTGCCTTATCCCTTGGTGAAGCACTATGACAGCCTAATGTAGTTAATTTCATTAGTTTTAAAATTCTTTGCAAAGATACGAATAAAAGTAAGAAGTAAAAGATAAAAAGTAAAAAAGTGCTTAGGTTTTAGTATTTAGGTACTTATCTAAAAACTGACTACTAACCACTAATCACTAACTACTAAATTAACAGTTACCAATTAATAATTAACAATTAAATTTTGTAATTTTGCCCCTTGTAATATTTCATTAGAAAGACCATGAACGAAATACGACATAACTGGACACCAGAGGAGATTATCGCTATCTATAACAAGCCCTTGATGGACTTACTTTACGAGGCAGCTACAGTGCATCGTAAGTACCACGACCCCAATACAGTGCAGGTATCTACCTTGCTCTCGGTCAAGACAGGAGGCTGCTCAGAGGATTGTTGCTACTGCTCGCAGTCGGCACGCTATCAAACCGAGGTGGAAATAGAACCGATGATGAGCATTTCCCAAGTGAAGGCACAAGCCTTGCGTGCCAAAGCCTCTGGAAGTTCCCGTGTGTGCATGGGGGCAGCTTGGCGCAATGTCAAAGACGGCCCTGAGTTCGAACAAGTATTGGAGATGGTACGTACCATTAACAAGTTGGATATGGAGGTGTGCTGTACCCTTGGAATGCTTACTGAAAACCAAGCCAAACGCCTCTCCGAAGCAGGTCTTTATGCCTATAACCACAACTTAGATACTTCCGAGGATTATTATCAGGAAATCGTCACTACCCGTAGCTACGAAGACCGCCTCAAGACTATAGAAAATGTACGCAAAACGAGTATCACCGTATGTAGTGGGGGGATTATCGGTATGGGTGAAGCATTGGAAGATAGGGCTAAGATGCTCGTGGCACTCTCTACCCTTGACCCACAACCTGAGTCGGTGCCTATCAATGCCTTAGTACCTATTGAGGGGACACCCCTTGAGGAGCTACCTCCAGTGGATATTTGGGAAATGGTACGTATGATAGCCACTGCCCGCATCGTGATGCCTCAGTCTCAAGTACGTCTTTCAGCAGGTCGTATGAATATGTCCCGTGAAGGACAAGCCTTGTGCTTCTTTGCAGGGGCTAACTCTATCTTTGCAGGGGACAAACTCCTGACAACTCCTAATCCTGATATCAAGGAGGATATGCACATGCTAGAAGTCTTAGGTATGCGTACCCAAAAACCATTCGAGAAACACCCACAACCCACTACAGTGGAAGCGGCAGATTCTCAAATACCTGCCCTCGGTGAAAAACCTAAGTGGTCTAGACCGAATAAAGTGAAAAGTGAACAATAAATAATTAATAGTGAAAAGAGAAGAGTGAATAATCATTATTCATTCTTCTCTTTTTTACTTATATAAAACTTGTTACTTCACTGACTAAGTGAGCAGTAGCATGGTTCGAAGGGGAGGGCTTGTTGGTGAATTCGGTGATGATCGCCTCACGGAGCTTTTGGGCATCGGTGATTGTCTCATCAGTAGCGATACGATGGATAATCTGTAAGGTAGTGTTCTTGCTGATAAGAATCACATTCCATAGGTCGCTACTTACATAAATCTGCTGGGTAATGTTGTGCTCATATTCGGCATTGATATGCTCGATAAGCAATAGTTCATAAGCCATTTTGTCCTGAGAAGCAGGCGCTACTCGTAGGGCAAGCTTTTGAGGGCTGGTACGATCAAGAAGCAATGTCAGACGCTCATAAGCCTGTAAGCGTAAGGGGAGCGCTTCCTTATGAAGGTCTTTCCTTAGGCGCCATTGTCTGGCTCTGTCTTCGTTCTTGAAGTACTGTTGAAATAGTAAATAAGCTATCACGGCGACTATGACCGACGGTAAGCAGTAAGAGAGAATCTGTAATAACATTTTTTATTTAGGGTTTTAGGGTTTTAACATGAAAAGGATTATAGAAGATCAAAACTCATCAGTCTTTTCCTGTTGTTCTCCTTCTTTATTACTATGTTTCTTTGTGCTTATTCTGTTGATGAATATATAGACTGTTACTAATATGAATAAGGTAGGGAAAAACCACCAAAAACTGACTCCTATATAAATCCAAAAAGCTAATAATCCAAAAAACATAAAGGAAACAGTATTTTCTTTCTTAGGAAATGTAAGAGTAAGGAATCCTTCCGCAATAGGGACAGAGATCATAAAAATAGAAAGGAAAAAGAGGACTTTATCTGCCAATGTTCTTAGAAAGGGAAGTTGATTACTCATTATGATATAGACAAAGAAAAAAACCAGCAGAAAATATAAACCAATCCCTATGTATTTTAATAATTTTGATAAGGATTTTCTATATTCTCCTCTATTTGTTTCTTCATAAACATAACTTAAATTCATATTTAAGATAGCTTCTTTATCAATACAAAAATTATGTCCCAGAATAGCTGTGAAGTTTTTTCCTTGTTCTTTTTTATAGGTATTTTCTAAGACAATAGTCTCTATATTAGTGTCGTTTTTAGAAAGATAATAGTTCTTTATCTTTCCAGTATAGATTACTTTATCATGGGTAAGAATATCTATTTCAGTATGTAAGTATCTGAGATCTCTATTGGGAGCTTTGTTCAGCTTTCCCTTGAAGAGGGCGTGCCAATAGTTGTAGAAGTTAAAATTAAAGACAAGGGCTAACTTATTACATATAAAGCCTAATAATACAGAAAGCCCATACAAAATAAAAATCAGCAAGAAAAAATCTTTACTTTTCTGTGAGAAATTTTCTTTATTAGGGAAAGGGATGTCATTCTGTACATTATGTATGTTATTATAGATATCTTTGATAGTGTCATATGAAATTTCAGGAGCTAAATCCACACCAACAGATAAAGATATAAGCACCAAAAAATAGCAGGTAATAAGCATAAGAATACTGAAGAGGAGCGTCCATATAAATCTCTCAAACAAATTACCAAAATAGAATTCTCTTGAAAATTCCTTGCGATAAAAGAAGTTCCTAAATAATAGACCAGGAACAATAAATATCATAAGATAGATAATTGTATTAAGAGCAAGATTTATTTCCATAATTACCTAACTACAATGGTCATTTGTTGGTTATTACTAAGTAATATAGTTTTTGACTGATCTTTATTTTCACTTTTTTTCAGTTCATTGATTGCTTCTTGAAATCTTTGCCTATCTTCCTTTGTTCTTATTTTTGATTCAGCTTCATTGTTCATAATTGGGGTATCCGAAAAGACAGAAGAAATGGAGGAAATAATCTCCATAAAGACATTTCCTAATTCTTGAAGGTAAAGGTTTAGCATTTTCATAGTCAATAGATTTATAGAAAACTATAAGATGAGTGTTTTTATTGTGCAAAGATACAATCTTTTGCCCAAAAGAGATGTGTTTTTATAGTTTTTAACTAATTCTATAATAATATTATTCATTAACTACTAATTCGTGTATCCAAATCGTCTGAGTTGTTTAAGGTCGGAGCGCCAGTTTTTATTCACTTTTACATAGAGTTCCAAGTGGATTTTCTTACCAAAGAATTTTTCTAAGTCATAGCGGGCTTGTACGCCTACTCTTTTGAGGGCTTCACCACGGTGACCGATGATAATCCCCTTTTGGCTATCCCGCTCTACCATGATGATACTGCGGATACGAATAATATCTTCCGACTCGCTGAAGGTCTCCGTCTCTACCTCTACCGAATAGGGAACTTCTTTCTTGTAGTTCAGTAGGATTTTCTCGCGTATGGTCTCATTGACAAAGAAGCGTTCAGGCTTATCGGTGAGTTGGTCTTTGGGGTAAAAGGCGGGAGATTCAGGCAATAACTCCAGAATACGATGGAAAAGGGGTTCCACGTTGAAGTTCTCCAAAGCCGAAATCGCATAAACCTCTCCCTTGGGTACCTTCTCCTGCCAGTAGGTCAAGGCTTCCTTGACGGTGACCTCATTGGAGCGGTCTATCTTATTGACCAAGACGAGTACAGGTACTTTAGCATTGTTTATCTTCTTAAAAAACTCCTCATCTTTGAGGTCTTTCTCGCCTATCTCTACCATATAGATAAGAATATCAGCATCCTCAAAGGCATCTTTGACAAAGTCCATCATGGACGTCTGCAACTCGTAGGCAGGCTTGATAATCCCAGGGGTATCGGAGAAGATTACTTGGAAGTCTTCCCCACTGACGATCCCAAAAATACGGTGCCTTGTGGTCTGTGCCTTGGAGGTGATGATAGAAAGCCGCTCGCCTACAAGGGCGTTCAGCAAAGTGGATTTCCCTACATTCGGGTTTCCGATAATATTTACGAATCCTGATTTGTGCATTTTCTAGTTGTTAGTTATTAGTTATTAGTGGTTAGTCTCTTTTGTAATGAATTGAGCATTTTTCCGACTTCTTCTACTAAAGACATGGCTTTTTCTATTTCTAATTCTTTTAGATAATTAATTCTTACACAGAGTAATAACTGAGTTTCCAACTCTGCTTTTGAACCCTTTGCAATGGATAAAAAATGAACAAATTCTTTGGGAGAGTTTCTACCTTGTCCTTCAGCAATATTGCTTGGAATAGAAATTACAGCACGTCTTATTTGATCACTTAGCGCAAAGAGTTCTTCTTTAGGTAACTTTTTTACTAATTGATATACCTCCACAACAAGTTCCATGGCTCGTTGCCAAACAATCAAATCTTT
>NZ_CALHGG010000008.1 GCF_938029845.1 uncultured Capnocytophaga sp. | reverse complement strand
TTTCTTTTTTATTTTCTCCTTCAAAAATAGAATCATTATTCCATCTATATCCTTTGATTACTTTTCCTATGAAAGCAATAGGACAATTTTCATCTAACTCATATGAAAAAATAGAAACATTATATCCTAATGTATTCCCTGCTCGTATAAATTCTTCAGCAATAGAAACTCTCTTTGCTCCTCCAAGAAAAAGGATGTTTATTTTTTTATTTCCCATATATTTTATTTATTAATCATCTTCTCACCCCACTAGGTATATTTACTACTCTTGCCTCTAACCATTCAGCGTTGCTAAGGTCGGTTTTTGGACAATCTTTGAACATAGGTAAGCGGTTCATTAATTGCCATATAGGTCGGCTCATCACTCCTTTACCATTGGTTTCGGTAAGGAAAGCATCACGCTCTTCTTTGTCTTTTAAGATGATAGCGTTAAGCCAATAGTTACACTTTTCATCAGTCCGTTCTGTAAAGAAAGGAACTCCCTGTTTTTCAAAAAAGGCCTTATAAGTTTCCGCAGTTATCCGTTTGTTGGCTAAAAAGCCATCTAATTGTTCTAATTGAGCAACCCCTAAGGCAGCATTGATATTAGGCATGCGATAGTTGTAACCTATCTCATCATGTACAAATTCCCATGCATGAGGTACTTTGGCTTGAGTGGTAAGGTGTTTAGCATGTTTGCCTATGGCATCATCATTGGTTAGGATCATACCGCCCCCTCCTGTGGTAATGGTCTTATTTCCATTGAAAGAGATACCTCCTATTTTAGCGAAAGTACCTAAGTGCTTACCCTTGTAATAGCTACCCATTGCTTCGGCTGCATCTTCTACTACCTCAATATGATATTGATTACAGATAGCGATAATCTCCTCTATACGGCAAGTGTGTCCAAAGGTATGCATGGGAAGACAAGCCTTAATACGCCTACCTGTTTCTTTATGATAGCATTCATTTCCTCTTAGCTCAGTATGTGCTTTGAGAAATTGCTCTAAGGAAGTAGGGGAGAGTCCCATAGTATCTTTATCTACATCTACAAAAACAGGTACAGCCCCAGCATATACAATTGCATTAGTAGTAGCGATAAAGGTTAGTGGTTGGGTAATCACTTCATCTCCCTCTTTTACGCCACTTAGTTTAAGCGCTATATGGAGCGCATTAGTACCATTTACACATACAACGGCATGTTTAGCACCTGTATAGGCCGCTACTCTTTCCTCAAAAAGATCAACAAACTTTCCTACACTTGAGACGAAAGTAGTGTCTATACACTCTTCTAAGTATTTTTTCTCATTACCTTTGAAAGTGGGAGCATGCAGAGGAATAAAAGCCTCTTTCTCACCATAAAGGTCTTGTATAAAAGTTATCGTTTCAGAAATATTCATTGCAATAGTTTTTAGTTTTCAAAGCAGGTTCGAGATCTACATTTTACTATCTAAATATTTCCCAGTCTCTTGATGATCAAAATTCACTAAGAACCTTTTCATCAGTTGGGTTATATCATTCTTCTGGGTGTCAGGGTTGTCAAATAGTTTTGTTAGCTCTTTGATAAAGTTCTCTATTTCAGTTAGTTCTTTGAAACTTTGAAGGTTGATCACACCCAAAGATTCATATTTGTCTAAAAGAACTTGTTCTCCTTCGGTATAAAACTCTTCGTAGGGCTTTTCTCCAGTGGTATCACTTTTTGAGAAATAAACAGGATACCATTTGTCATTTTCTTTCCTGCTTTCTGCTTTGGCAATAGCCTCTGTCTCACTGTGGCATTCTAGGGGTTCATATCCTAAGCCTTTAAGTAATTCTGTAGCTATAGCGGAGAAAGTAAGTACTTGTTCTTTTTTTAGTTTTGGAAAGTATATTTGCCCCGTAGTTCCTAATATACAAGCCATTAAACATATTTGTCCACTTTCTTCAGGAGATACAAAATAGCGTGTTACATCTGAGGGGGCGGATAAGGGTTGGTTCTTGGCAATACGCTCTAAAAATCCGGCAGGTAGGGAACCATTGGAGAAAGCCACATTGGCAAAACGAGCAGTAGTTACAGGGAAAATTTTTGCATAGGCCATGATCATATCTTCCATAATCTTCTTGCTTCCTCCCATGATATTTATGGGGTTAGCAGCTTTGTCCGTAGAAACACAAAAGAAATGTTGGGGTGGATAATTACATAATAAGTCTAAGAAGCCTTTGGCATTGATTACATTGTTTTTCAGTAAGGCTTCTACAGAATATTTATCTTTTTCTGAGCGTACATGCTTGTGAGCAGAAAAATTAGCTACTATATCAAATCCGCCACGAGCTTTGAACATCTTTACAAAAGTATCATCAGCATAGCTCATGGGGTAGGTTACATAGTCATCGGGTACTGAGAAAGCGGAAGTACTACGTAGCTCACGGGTGAGTTCTGTCAGTCCATTTTCATTAATATCCACCACTACCAAGGTTTTAGGTTTAAAAGGTAATAGTGCTTTAATATAAGAACTCCCTATAGAGCCTGCACCTCCTATGACTAATACACGCTTCCCTTCTATGGCAGCGGTAAGCTCTTTTTGGTGAGCATGTAAATCCTTAAGAAACATACTCTCAGGACGTTTGGTAACGTATTTGGATATAAAGCGTTCTATGTTTAGCATAAATAGATTCTATTGGTTAGTTTTTTTTTGATACTTTTCTTGTGTATTGTTATTTCTCTTAAAGAACAGCAGAAACACCCCAGCGAGGATAAAGGGGATACTTAGCCATTGGCCTGTGGAGAAAACACCTAAGGTGTCTTCGATACCGCCTTGGTTGTCCTTGACATACTCTACAAGGAAACGGATTGTCCAAAGGGCAATGAGAAATACCCCAAAGATAAAGTAGGGCTGGTCTTTCTTGTTGGTTTTCCAATAAAGGTAGTAGAGCAACCAGAAAAGCAGGAAATATCCTACAGCTTCATAGAGTTGGGCAGGGTGCCTATAGGGGAT
>NZ_CALHGG010000007.1 GCF_938029845.1 uncultured Capnocytophaga sp. | reverse complement strand
TATATGATAAGAAGTATAATATCTTCCAGTCCGATAAGGCCTTCTTCCATGAGGTAGCTCAAGAACTTTCTTTGTTGCCCATAGGGGAGGGAGATGAGCGGCGCTATGTACGTCATCCATTGGCTTTCTTGGTGGAGGCTGCCGATGATATTTGCTATACCCTCATTGATTTTGAAGATGGTATCAACTTGGGATGGATTCCCGAGGACAATGCTTTGGAATACTTGATACAGCTTATACGAGGAAGTAGGATTAAGCCTGAGAATATCACTCAAAAATATTACCAACTCACTCACAAGCAGGATAGGGTAGCCTATCTGCGCGCTCTTTCCATAGGTACACTGATAGGGGAGGCGGTAACACTCTTTGAGGAAAATGAAGAAAGCCTACTAAGAGGAGAGATGACCACTTCGCTCTTGGAAAAAAGTAGGTATAAGAATCAAATTAAGGATATTATAGATCTCAGTGTAGGTAATATCTATCAGTCGCCACAGGTAGTGGAGAAAGAGCTGGCAGGGTATGCCATTCTCCAGCATTTGCTAAGAGTGTATTTTACGGCGGTATATCACAAATGGCACGGCAACACCTCGTCCTATGACCATATTATCCTCAAGACCATTCCAGCACGTTACTTGCAGGAGCAGGAGGGACTCTATGAGCAGATATTGGCTGTTACCTGTTATGTAGCTAGCCTTACCGATACACAGACTACTAAGTTACATTCTAAGCTCAATGGTATTCTTTAAATGAAAAATTAGAACTGAATAGTGAAGAATAGCTATTCACTAATCACTAACAACTAATTACAGATGAAAGATTTACGTATTATATTTATGGGTACTCCTGATTTTGCAACGGGGATACTCCAACGCATGGTGGAAGAAGGCTTACAAGTGGTAGCTGTGGTAACAGTGGCCGATAAGCCGGCAGGGCGCGGACAGAAACTACAAGAGTCCTCTGTCAAGAAGTATGCTCTTTCCCAACAGATACCTGTATTGCAACCTGTCTCCCTCAGGGATGAGGCTTTTCTTGCCGCCCTTAAGGGCTTTCAAGCTGATGTTCAAGTGGTGGTAGCTTTTCGTATGCTTCCTAAGGTGGTTTGGCAGATGCCCCGAAAGGGTACTTTCAACCTACACGCTTCCTTACTTCCCGATTATAGGGGGGCAGCTCCTATCAATTGGGCAATTATCAATGGGGAAACAATCACAGGGGTAACGACCTTTCTTATTGATGAGCAGATAGATACAGGAGCCATTCTCCTGAGAAAGGAAGTAGCCATCACCGAAAGGGAAACCGCAGGTACACTTCATGACAAGCTTATGGTAGTAGGGGCTGACTTGGTAGTGGATACGCTGGCTCTAATCGCTTCAGATAAGGCAGTTCCTCAGCCTCAGCCACAGCCAATAGTAGAAAAGGCAGCACCTAAGATACATAAGGAGACGGCTCATATACCTTGGGAAAAATCACTTGCTGAAATAGATAGGTTTGTACGCGGTATGGCTCCTTATCCCACTGCATGGGCAGAGCTTCACCATGAGGATGAGGTGTATACAGTCAAGATATATGAGGCAACCCCACAGGAGGCCACTCATACGCTTCCGATAGGGAGTGTGTGTGTACAAGATAGGCATATAGAGGTAGCTGTTCAAGGAGGCTTTTTGCGAATAGAAAGTTTGCAGTTTCCTTCCAAAAAACGAATGAGCGGTCGTGAGTTTCTTAATGGGTTTCACTTTGCAGAAGGAGATTTTTTCGCTTGATTATTTAGGTCATTTTCTCATAAAAAAATAAAGTAACAACTAATAAAATGATAAAGTTTCTCATTTTCAATGAATTTTCGTATTAAGTTGTTGGTTTTCTCAATAAAAACCTTACTTTTGTACTGTATTTAACGATTTAAGTATTTATTTTA
>NZ_CALHGG010000006.1 GCF_938029845.1 uncultured Capnocytophaga sp. | reverse complement strand
TTTTCACGATTCTCTTTGGTTATCTTACGGACAAAGTTTTCCTCGAGGTCGTAAACTGTGGTTATTTCTTTTTCCTCATCATCCATATTTTCTATCTTTAGCAAAGAAAGAGGTGTGTTGTAATCCAAATAGTTCTCTGGAGATAAGAAATCATATTTATCTTTGAGTTGCTTAAAAAGTTTGTCTTCTCCTGTAATTACATTGTAAGTACGAAGCTCTAATATTCCATTGTAATATAGAATATCTCCATTCTGATGAATAGGATAATATGAATAAGTAGTGAAATTTTTAAGAATTTTATATAGTTTTACACCATCTTTAGCTAACACATCTGCTAAAAAACGTACTCCATTTTTTTTACATTTGAGAAATCGACCATCAAAATCATCGTAATAGATTTCATCATCTCTATTATACTTATCTATTTCCTTTATTTCAAAAGTCTTATGATTAAGGAGGTATATATATCTATTTTTATCTCCAGAAGTCTCAATAATGCTATACTCTTTCGTATAGGCTGCAATATCATAGACATCATTTCCTTCAAGAATGAGTTCCTTATAGGATTGCCCTCTATCCGTAGAGATATAGAGTACCGCTTGCCTTTCTGTTGCCGTGGGGTCAAAATTAGGAGTGTCCTTTTGAGCTCCCAAGATAATGACATTCTCCATAGGGGAAAACACCAAACTCAATTCCTTGTCCGAACCAGGGTTAAAACCATTATTTCTTTTTTTGTACAAATCCAGAAAATTGTATTTGGCAGTCCATTTCATATTATCATCCTTAGTTTCTTTGATTTCTTTAGTTTCTTTAGTCTCTTTGATTTCTTTATTATCTTTAGTTTTAAAGAAACAAGAAGTTAGGAATGTCGCTAAGAGTAGCATTCCTATTTTTGGTAAGTATGTTCTCATTTTTTTCATTTTTTATCTATTTATTAGTTATCAAAAGGTGTTGCATATTTTTGATTTGCTTTTCTTATTCTTATTGATTTAGGATCTATAAAAGCCTCTTTCCCATTATCTCCCATCAGACGAACTGTAAGATAAGAATTGATGCGATTCATTCGAATATCCAAATGCGCTTTTGCTTCCTCAGGATGTTCTCCAAATACTTTTTTATAGGCTTCTAAAGTATCTTCCCATTCAAACTGAACTAAAACCCCATATTTTATACCATCTTCAGCTTTATAATTAAAACGTATTTCCTTAAACAATGGAAGTTTTCTTATATCGCGATACAACTCTTTGGGAACAAAAACATCTTTATATTCTTCTAAAGTTATAAAATCTGTAAAAAAAAGGTGTCCGCTTCTCCATTCCAATACTGATAATCTACATCTCCCATTTTTCCATTAGGAATTTCAAAAGTAGGATACCATTGGTACTGATTGTCCCGATAGCTATCCCATAAACCAAAGGGAATGGGTTTATTTTTGTTTGCCTCCCGAAAATCCTCAGGAATGATAGTGTTACTATTTAAAACCTCTTCTCTATCCTTTTTACTAAATATAAGTTTTTGGTGATTGTCTAATCCTTCAGGTTCTCTAAGCGCTATTTTCTCAGCTTGGTATCTTCCTATTTCTGTAAGTGGTAAATAACCAGACCCTACCCATAACACTACTACACCACCAGGAGCAATACCTACTACTATAGTATCATAGGTTGCATGTCTTACTTCTCCATTAGGTACTCTTTCATCAAAACCTTCTCTAAAAAGTTTTGCTACCTTTTCGTAATCAATAGCGGTTTTGAGCCTATAAAAACAATCTTCTTTATACGACAGCCATACCATATCTACATTTTGGGGTAACTCGTCCATTGAATGACTTTCATACCCCATAGCATTTCCCCAATCAGGTTCTTCTGTTATAGAGTAAAGCTCTCTCGATATAGGAGTTCCTCCTACCATAGCCGCGTAAAAGCGTATAGGGTAACCAATGGGGGTATTCACCGCTACTCCCCATTTATATTTAGGCTCGACATTAGTATTAGCTTTATTATTCTTGTCTTGTTTTGCTTTATACCCCCAACAGCCCGTAAGCCATAAGGCTAAGAGTATAAGCGTGATGATTATAATGGTTTTTATCATAAGAATGTGTAAAATTGTTTAATAATCAGAAAAATAATAGTCCTACCCCCGTTCCCCCTTCCGAAAGAAGGGGGGCAAGCCGCAAAAGCGATAATTTATAATCCTACCCCCGTTGAAGGTGTATGAAAAGTTTTATTTATCTGGGCGTTTGCAGCACATACCCAGCTATCGCTGGCTTTCGTACATAACACACTACAAAAACTATTGATAATCAGAGTAATCAACTTTGCCAAAGGTGCGAGCCGCACTATTTTTTACTTCTGAAATTCCCCTACCATTATGCGACCACCACTCTCTGGAGAATCTCCACGAAAGAAAATACCCTCAAAAACAATATATTTGTCCTCAAAGAAACCTACATTCTTATTAAAACCAAACAAACCTACCATAGGAATTTTGTGGGTTTTCCAAGTTTTCCCTTTGTCAAAAGAAAAACGCAATTCAGTATGTGTGTGAAGCTTTGTATAATCACAGATAAAGTCCTTATAGTAATAGTACTTTTCACGATTCTCTTTGGTTATCTTACGGACAAAGTTTTCCTCGAGGTCGTAAATCATCAATTCGTATGTTTCCTCATCATTCTCATTTTTTTCATTTTGCAAGGAAAGAGGGGTATTGTAATTCGATGAATTTTCAGGAAAGAAATAATCATATTTATGTTTAAGTTGATTAAAGAGTTTGTCTTCTCCTGTAATTACATTGTAAGTGCGAAGCTCTAAAATTTTATTGTAATATAGAATATCTCCATTCTGATGAATAGGATAGTACTGATAAGCAGTGAGTTTTTTAGGTATCTCATATAACTTTACAGAGTCTTTACTTAATACATCTGCTAAAAAACGTACTCCATTTTTTTTGCATTTGAGAAATTGCCCATCAAAATCATCATAATAAATTTCTTCATCTCTGTTATACTTATCTATTGTTTTCAACTGAAAAGTCGTATGATTAAGGAGATATACATATTCAAATTTATAATCTGAAGTACAGATAATGCTGTACTCTTTCGTATAGGCAGCAATATCATAGACATCATTTCCTTCAAGAATGAGTTCCTTGTAGGATTGTCCTCTATCCGTAGAGATATAGAGTACTGCTTGTTTTTCTGTAGCAGTGGGGTCAAACTTAGGAGTGTTCTTTTGGGCACCCAAAATAATAACATTCTCCATAGGGGAGAATACCAAACTTAGTTGTTTGTCCGAACCTGGATTGAATCCATGGTTTCTCTTTTTGTACAAATCCATAAAGTCGTATTGCGCTGTCCATTTCATATTGTTATCAGGGATTAAAGTGGAACAATTAGTATATAAAATTAGTAATATATGAAATACTAAATATATTGAAACTTTATTCTTCTTCATATTTAAGGCTATTTTTTCTTACATATTCTCTGTCATAATCAACAAAGGTTTCAGCATATACTTTTTGAGTTGCTTTGCTTACTACTTTTATAGAATCTACAATAGTATTATAAAGACCTACTGTTCTAGTTATTACACCTAAATAAGGAATTTCTGCAGTAGGAACCTTCAAAATAGGATAAAGAGGGTCTCTATAATAAATATAATTTACAGTAAGAAGCTTTAAATGATCCATATTTCCAAATGTAATCAAAGCTTGCATCTTTGTCGCTTCATCTTTCCACTCTTTAAAATCAGGTGTTAAACCTATAATAGCTAATTCCCCAATGGTAAACTCAGACATTTTATCAGGCATATAAGCCTCAGGATGTGTAGCAAAAGCAAATTCTCTAAAACGCTCATTATTAAGCTCTATATTGGTATAAAATTCCTTCATCTTAGCTTTTTTAGCATCTTTATAACATACTTCCTGCTTTTCAATATTTGTAGGTTCAAAATTATTATTATATCTCTTCTGAAATCCTAAAAGTTCTGCTATCAAAAAGGTATCATATTTAGCTTCATAATTCTTTTGAATGAGTCCTCTTTCCATCAGATTTTGTAAGTTTAACCTTACTTCATTTATCCAATCTCTAACAATATTTCGTAGTTCTTCTTTCTCAAGAAGAGAGAAATAAGCACAATACTTAAATCCATAACTATCACCTAAGAAAGGTTTTACTTCTTTTCCTCTCTTAGCTATAGGAGGGAGTTCCTTATGGGAGACTCCATATTCTCTTAATTGGGATGTGACTGCATATTTCTCATAGTAATCTCTACGTTCCTTTGTGTCAAGAATAAACATTGGTCCCATATAATAATCAGGAGGAATATGGCCACAAAAAGTATGTCTTTCTAAAAAGTCTAAATACCGATTTCGGTAATAGTTAGTAGTTCCTGGAACAGGTGAAAAAGGAGTAGGGGATTTCTTTTTACAGATATTCACCTGTACTTTTGTTGTCTTTTCTTCTCCAGAGGAAGTGACAAGTCTAAAAACAGTAGTGTTACTCATAGCTCTTATTTTAAAGGTTCTACAACTTCTAATTCTATGATTTCTTCATTGTTTTGTACTAAATAGTCTTTGAGTACATCTTTTTCAAGTCTTTCGCCATTGAGTAGGTAATCTGCTTTTTCGTTATTCATATCTACAGATATTGTCTTTCCTATATACCCCACTGTTTTTATATGTAAATATACAAATGTACCATAATCAACATCTTCTAGACGATTATTATGTTTATCTGTTAAATAAAAATCAATCACTTTAGGAGTCGGAATATATGGTGGCATAGGCATTCCTGTAGTACCTATATTTTCAGGAACATTTATTTGTCCTGAGTCTATGAACTCTATTTTACCGCTTTCAATAGGAGCATTGGCAGGGGGCATTTTGCCTGTACCCATAATGGTAGATTTTTTAATAAGAGCTAAGTTATCTTGGTATTTGGCTGTTCCAATATCTTGCCATTGTGTTAGAGACAATAGCTGAAATCCATCTACAAATGTAAAGTTTGCAGGACTTTTTTCTATTTCAGTACCTACAGTTTTACTTTGGATGGTAGGGGTGTCACTTAGCACTTTAAATGTTCCTATATGAGGGCCGAATTTCACCTTGGCTCCATTAATAACAAAAAGTTGGTCTTCTTGAGCTTTATCTTCCTTTTCTTGTTCTTTCTCAATGGCTTCCATTCTTTTTTGGTTACGCTGAGCTACAACTTGAGAAGCTCGTTCCTCTTGTTGTTCTGGAGTTGCTTTACCAATGGTAATGATTTCAGCCTCTTCACGCTCCTTTTCTTGACGCTTTTTATTATTTTTTTCTAATTTGTCTATATATTTTTGTTGTTTATTTCCAAAGAACCAAGCCATAACAATGAGTATTTTAAATTTGTGTTGTTATTTATTTCATTTACAATAGATTCTATAAGAATACTATTTCTATATTCAAGTAGGTCTTCACCTTTGCAAATTACTTTATCATTCTCTTTGGGATGTCCATTAAAAAGTAATCCTAACATATTATTTTGATTAAGGAAAGCAATAAAACTTTGTTCATTCTCTAGTAGGTTAGTAATAGAAGCGCAATAGTTCTCTATTTCATAACCTTTATGAATGGTAGTAATAGATAGTTGTATTTTTTTCCATTTGATTTTAATAGCAGAAAGATTGAATACTTTAGCTATTCTATTTTCTTCATTGATACCTACTTCTAAATAATTGAAAGTAGAGGCTATTTTTCGCAATAAAGTATTTATTGTATTTTCTTCAGGAAATAGATACTTTATAGTCATTACTTGGTAATAAGCTAAATCTGCTTTTTTACCTAAATACCAAATCTCTATAAAACGTTTATAAGTATTCTCTTGAGTATAAGGTGTATTATAATCCTTAGTTACAATACTTTCTATGAAATATTTTTCATTTTTCATCTCTAATATTCTTTGCGTATTCTATCAGAAGTTGGTCCGTGTCCAAGATAATCAGTAGTAGTATTCATTTTGGCAGATCTATGCAAATAGCAGTTTCTTAATTTTCTTAACAAATAATCAGCTCTATATGCTGTAATTTCTATCTCACTAAGTTCAATATCAGATTTTGTAAAGGTAAATTCACCTTCTCTTTTTGAATTTTCGTTTGAATAAATATATTCATAAAAGTTATATCTATTGGGAATTTCTGGGTGTTCTAATACCCATTCTTGTTTACCTTCTATGGTATGTTTTCTTAGATATTCCTTTACATTTTCCAAAAAATCATCTTCTAAACAATAATTTGTATACATCTTGTTTTCTATAAGTTCATTATTAGAGATATAATTAGAAAAATCTTCGCACATAAAGTGCATAGGAATAAGATTATATCTAGGTCTTAAAAATCGTTCTGAATATAGTGTTTTTCTTGGGAAACCACCTTCAATCGTTATTTGATATTCAAAAAACCAACCTTCACGTATAAGTTCTTGTCTTAGTTTTTCCAAAGAACTTTCAAAAACACTTTTTTCTAACACAATCATCTCATAATCACAACTATACATAAGAATATCATTTATTTTTAGAATATCTTTCATTTTTAGAATATCATCCATTTTTAGAATACCTTTCGTTTTTAGAAAATCTTTCATTTTTAGAAAATCTTTCGTTTTTGAATATAATTTAGATTTTGAAAGAAGGTTAAAAATTTCTTTTTCTGTAAGTCTATCATTATTATAACTTCCTCCTATATCACTATGTACACCAGGAAATCCTATTTCAAAAGCATTACTGAGTGTTTCTGTTTTTAACCTAGTGATTGAAAAATTTTTACGATGTTCATCTAGTGCTGTGTAATGGACAACTCTTATAGGATTTCCTATTTCGTCTAGATGTAATTTTCCTATATATTTTTTGAAGCTGGGGATCAAAAGAGATTCAGGATCATAAGAGACAACAGTATCATAGAGACCTAAAAAACGAATTGTTACTTTCATATTATCAACCAACTCTCTTGGTACACCTAATCTTAATAAAGAAGTACCTAGAAAACCAAAGGGTGGAAGTAGTCCATTTTCTATTAAACTATCATCTACAAAGCCTCCCGCATGGTCTAATTTAATAATAGCCTTGTCAGGTGGAATATAAGTTACTGCAGTGGGGGGCAATACACCATGCTCATAGGAACTTTTTTGCAAGTTATATAAAAAATATCTTGCTGCGGCTGCTCCACGACTAAATCCAAAAACATCTATTGTTAAATTAATTTCTTTTATTTTTTTCCCTTCTTCTACCCTTTCTTTTTCTTTATTTTTAATTCTTTCAGCTAATTTTAAACACCCTCTTCGTACTTTTGGTACGATACCAGTGAATCCTCTACCATAAATATATCCATCTGATTCATCTTTCTTTTGCTCTCTTTCTTCTTCTACTGTGCCAATTCCCTCTATATAGATAGAATAATCTTCTTCGCAACACATAAACATTCGTGCAATATTAGTAAAATCATTAGCAAAACTATCATCAGCTTCTGCATATGTGTCATAAATATTTTTCTCTTTTGCAGTTGCCTCTTCTGAACTAAACTCTCCTTTATGATTTATCTTTTTGCGGATTTTTGTATGTTCCATATTATTACGAGTTCCGTCAAAAAATAATCCAAAAATGAGATTTATTTTATCTTTATCCTCAAAAGAAGATATTCCTTTATTATATACAAAAGTACTCATAACTAACTCCATTTATTAATTTTAATCTCATTATTAAATAA
>NZ_CALHGG010000005.1 GCF_938029845.1 uncultured Capnocytophaga sp. | reverse complement strand
TCTTGCAACTGTGGGGTGTGCAATCTTGCAACTGTGGGGTGTGCAATCTTGCAACAAACCCCTCTTTAACACTTTTGGGTTGCTGTGGGGTGTGCAATCTTGCAATTGGGGTGGACTTTCTTGCAACAAATCTTAAAAAACAATTAAAAAAACGGCTGTTTTAGCCGTTGTGGGGTGTGCAATCTTGCAAGTGGGGTGTGCAATCTTGCAACGAGAATGTTAAAATTTCGCGTCTGAAAATTCCTCTTTTGAAAAGAAAACTTTTATAGGACATTTCGTTGGAGCGTGTTTGTTGTTCTTGTAAAGTTCGTGATATTCTATTTCAACAAAATATTGGAGCTTCTCTAAAAAAGAAACTCCTATATAATCCGTCGTTTTCTCTTTGCGCTCTCTGCAAAATTCAACAAATCTTTTATATCCTCCTGTAATGATTTTCTTGTCCTCTTTTCCATGCTCATAGATGAATTCTATTCCTTTCATTTCCTCATCACTCAATTGATGTCTATCTTTAAAATAACGCATTTGATAGTCTCCCTCTATTTTTTCTTTAGTAGTATCTTCTATAGTGGCTTCTTTATCAATGATATTTGTTAGATATGGTTTAATAGTTATGATGTCTCCTATATAGTTATAATTAAACGATTTGTAATTAAATCTATTTAAATTGTCTCTTATTCCCTTCAAAAAACCCTTACACATATCCCTTGCTGTGGCATATTTCACGTCAAAGTGGGCGTTTAAGGTCTCTAATTTCACTTTTGTTCCCTCCATTGGTATTTTAGATAACCAAAAAGCAAAAAGAATAGGTTTTACTGTACGTACATTATAAGCCAATTTATAGAGTTGCTTGTTATAGCTATCTATGATTATAAGTTTTTTAACCCAATATCCACTTATTAAAAAGGTGGTATATCCCTTTTCTTCATAAGCAATACTACTTACAAGACCACCATATACTTTTATTTTTCGTCCATCTCTCCTTGTTATATTATACCACCCTTTTCTATACCCCTCTAACAATTCGTATGCCTTTCTAAGAGAAATAGAGTCTCGTGTTATTAGGCTGTTTTTTATTTTTATCTGTGCAAAAACATCATCTTCGTATGTAAATTCATTTTCAAAAAGGTCTAGTTTCTGCACATTTTGACTTTGAAATTGTTCTTGTCTAAGTTGAGAGATAATATTAAAAATGATTTTTAAGGCATTCGTGGTCAATATTGTAGCTTCTCTGTCCAAGAGAAATTCATCAACAAATTCATTTCCAAAAAAAAGAAAATCTACATTAGCAGGAATTTCTTTATATACCTTAGCTATTTTCCTATGAGATTTCTTTTGTAACAAAGGGGGTTCATACTCCTGCCCAAAATCAAACCTCAATTGAGTTACTTTCCCTTCTGCATTTTTATAAGGCAATAAAATTTGAGAGGGAGCAGGTTGTTCAGTTGTGGTTGTTTCTTCATCAGTTAAAATAAGGGGTGTATTTTTGTTTTTCTTTTGACCCGCTTGTTCTTCATTGTTTTTAGAAAAAGGTTTGAAATTTTCCATGTTTCTGTTATTTTAATTGTTTAATCTTATCTAATTTTTCTATATAGGCATCTCTTAGGCTTTTAAAATTCTCCTCTGTAAATTTATTAAAGCCAATATTACGTCTTTTGTGAGCCACTGTAGATTTATTCTTTCCAATGGCTCGTCCTACTTGTGTATCTGATAGCTCTAATAGGTCAATGATGTATAATACTTTTTCTTGTGTTGTCATAACTCAAATTTTTGTTGTACCTTTGCCCCGATTTTTAATTTTCAATATTATTATTTTTATTACTATTCTTATAGTAGAATATTCCCCTCCTCAAAAAGGAGGGGAGTATTCTCTTTAGAGAGTGTTGTATTGTCCTCCCCTTTCAAAAAAGCGCATATACTGCAATTGGCAGCCTGCAATTACCCCTCCAGTTGTACCATTACGAAACTTAGAAATGATAACTTCCACTTCGTTAGTGGTCGGGGTGCTATCTTCCCATTGGTCTATTTTATAGTATTCGGGACGATATAAGAAAATAACACAATCTGCGTCCTGTTCTATAGCTCCAGACTCTCGAAGGTCGGAGAGCATAGGTCTTTTATCCGCTCTTGTATCTACATTACGAGAGAGTTGAGAAAGGGCAATAATAGGTATATCTAATTCCTTAGCAAGTCCTTTAAGAGTGCGAGAAATCTCACTAATTTCTTGGTCTCGTGTGCGTCCTTTTTGATTGTTATTAATCAGCTGTAGGTAATCAATATAAATAGCTTTAACATCTTTCTCTCTTACCCACTTTTTTGCTTTGATTTTAAGAGATAACAAAGAAAGCGAGGGTTCATCGTCAATGTACAAAGGCAGTTCACTGAAAAAAGGCTGTTCTCTTACGGCTGTATCTATTTCGCTCTTAGATAGCGTTCCAAAAGATAGTTTATTACTATCTATTCCTGCATAATTGGCAAACAATCTCGCTGTAAGCTGTCGGGCGTTCATCTCAAGGGAGAATATACCTATAGGAAAACCTAATCTTGCCTGATGTAAGGCATCATTCAAAGCGTATGCGGTCTTTCCCATTGATGGACGCCCTGCTATAACAATAAAATCACTAGGCTGATAACCGTTTAATCTGATATTAACATCACTTATTGCCATAGGTATTCCTCCCCTCTCAGATTTGGGTTTTAGCACCTCTTCCAAATAATCGCCTATTTCTTTAGGCTGTTTGATTGACAGCCAATCTGATACTTTATCAAGTTCCTTATATGAGTTATCTAATATCTCATAAACATCTGTTTCATCATCATAGGATTTTTCCATAAGTTCATAACCTGCTTCTATACTTTTTCGTCTAACGTATAATCTTAATAGGATTTGGGCGTGATATTCTATATGAGCAGAGGAGTAGCCCTTTTGAGTGAGGAAAACAAGGTGTGCGCTTCCATCTATTTCCTTGAGCTTCCCTCTTCTCCTTAAAACATCACTAACGGTTAGTATATCTATTGCTTTAGATGTTTTGTATAGAGAAAGAATAGCTTCGTAAATTATGGCGTTTTTAGGATTATAAAAAACATTCGTGTCTTTTACCACCTCTACGAATGCAGCAATTCCCCTTTGTTCATTAAGCATACCTCCAAGTACCACTTCTTCTAAATCAGTGTTGTTAGGTTTAGGTCTGTTTTGCATACAATTATCATCTTATAAAATTATATTTTGTCAAATCTCCTCTCCCTCCTCCCTATCTTGTTGAAAGTCCCCGATGAGCTTATTTATTTGGTCTTTTAGAAATAGAATTGTATTGGTTATTTTAAAATCAACGAAAGCTACTTTGGGACAGTCTCTTTTAAAAGGAATTTCATTTTCTTCTAAATAAGAGGTTGTGGTAAATTCTCCTGATAACCGATGATTGCTTGCAAACAAGATAGCAATCAACATATTGAACCCTGATATATCGCCTTCTCCATTTATTTTAGGAGCATATATATCTCCTATCTTATTCCTTAAATTAAAATAATAATACTCTTTTTCTAACTGATGTAATAACTGATACATTATATATAATTATTTCTTGCAAAATTATACTACTTTGATATTTAAAACAATAGCGGAGTTCATACATGAAACCTAAATAAAAAATAATATTTATTACTATTGTGTTTAAATATAATATTTATTTAAATGATTTAAAAGGCTAAAAATAGATTAGATTTTTAGGGTAAAATAAAAACCGCTTACATGGAGCAAGCGGTTTTAAGCACTTCCTCAAACGACCAGTATGAGGAAACATCTATGATTACTTGGTGGTAACATTATTAGGATATTCTTTCTATACGTTAATGCAAAAGTCCTCCATAATAACCTTAATCACCTCAATGTTGCGCTGCAAAAATACAATAAAAAAATGAAACAAGCAAATTATTTTTTATCTTTTTCTTCGGTATTCTATCTTATCTAAATCTATAGTGTATATATGCTCTTGTTCTATTACCTGCTTATTATCTTCTATGTTTTGACTATCGGTAATATAGATAGTCTTCTCATAGCCTTCTTATTTGATGAGTTCCTTAGCCTTTTCCCAGTTTTTCTCCTCATTTAGAATAAGTAAATAAAAAATAATATTTATTACTATTGTATTTAAGTATAATATTTATTTAAATGATTTAAATGACTAAAAATAGATTAAATTTTTATAGTAAGATAAAAAGCCGCTTACATGGAGCAAGCGGCTTTTTGAATAATTTAATTTTAATATTATGAGCTGCAAAGGTAGTACAAAAAAATGAAACAAGCAAATTATTTTTTATCTTTTTCTTCGATATTCTATTTTATCCAAATCTATGGTGTATATCTGCTCTTGTTCTATTACCTGCTTATTGTCTTCGATATTCTGACTATCGGTAACATAGATAGTCTTCTCATAGCCTTTTTGTTTGATGAGTTCCTTAGCCTTTTCCCAGTTTTTCTCCTCATTTAGGATAATTACATCTTCCCTTGTCCTATCCACCTGCTGCTTAGTTAAGTATTTTAAATAATCCTCTGTAGAATTAAAGAGAAGAACGTTCTTATTCTCATTCTTGTAAGAGATACTTGTTATATCTTGTTTTCCTACTTTGGAATTATACTTTCCATTAGTAAGTTCATACCCTCCTGAATTATTTTTCATTCCTACTCCGTAACACGTTTTTCCATTAGGCAGCTCGTACTTTACTTGCACTAAATGTTCTTTTACCACTTCTTCGGGTATACCAAACATCTCTTTATAATAATCTGTATAGTTTTTAAAGACTACTCCCCTCTCTTGTATCACCTTCTTTCTTTCATCAAAAATTTCTCTCTCCTCCTTTTTCATTTCGTCCAATTTATCTTTTAGATACAAAGCACTCTCTAACCAATTGTACTGTTCAAACTTCATTACTGCTTCTACGAGCTTACCAGATTTATTGTCTTCCTTGTCTTGCCAAAAGCCTTTGTCATCAACTTCTATAGTGGGCTTATCTTTAAAATATTCTCTAAAGATGTGTTTTCCTTCCTTTTTACCCTCATAAATGAGCAGTCCTCTCTCTTGTAACTCAAAAAGATAATCTAATAAAGGGATTTTATCCTTTATTTCTTTTAACTCCTCCCTCTTTACATATTTCTTTTTTGTATTATATCTTTTTTTCCCTCTTCGTTGAATAGTGATACCTAAGTCATTTTCTTTGTCTTTTACTCTTCTTTTGATTTCCTCTTTATTAGAGGTAGTATTCTTTTTCACCTCGTTTTGATATTCGAAAGTTTCTTCTACTTTCCTCTGATACCCTGTTACCTTATCAAAGACTTCATCACAGTTGATTTTAAATTGCCCCCTATCAAAACCTACTTTTTTTCCTAAATTATTTTCCCTTACCTTTCTCTCATTAGCTAAAGGGCTAATTTTACTCTTTTTTTCGTTATTGGCTTTCCTACTCTGTATGATATGAATATGTGTATTAAAGCCTTTTTTCCGCTCTCCTGATTTAGCCTTTCCTTGTTTTACCTCTTCATCATATCCGTGATAATGTCTTTCATTTTCTACCACTCCCACATACATCAAATCTTCTCCCGAAGAAATTCCCAAATCTTCTCTATTAAAATTTTTAGCCATTACATTCTGAAAATCTCGTGCTAACTCTATCATCTTTTCATTCCAAATTTCTTTTTCTCCTTCACTTAATTGTTCATAGTCCGTGTAATGCTTCCCAAATAATTTATATGCCCACCATTGAGCTTCCTCTTCACTCAAACTATAGGTAGGAGCATACCACTTATCATCATTTTTACCTAATCCTCTACTAACATGTTTGTCTATCATCTCCACAGCTTCCTTTTCACTTATATCTGTTCTACTATGAGAAAAGAAATGGGTATTATACTTCATTAGGTAGTGAGCAAACCTTGCACAACTACCTTTATTACTCTCTATATCACTTTTTAGATGTACTTCAGAGTGCATAATCAAAACCTATTATCAAAAATTTCTTTTACTGTAACTTTCCTTTTCTCTTCCTTATACATGAAAATGATTGCTTTCATATTACAAACAACAACCCCTGCACCATATTTTAAATAATAAGGATTTATCTTATTTTTTTTATCTTTCTCAATATCCATACTCAACACTACACCATCTGCGTATGTACAAATGACAGAAAAGGTATCAAACTCATAATCTCTCATATCTTTGACAACTTTTTCAATAATATAGTCCGTAAGTTTTCTACATGCTTCTTGATGTTTTGTAAAAGTATCTTCTACCTCTTTATATAATTCATCTATTTTCATAACCCAAATTAATTTCAATTAATAATCTATTTTTAAAATTTCTTCTATAGTTAGTTTTCTATTTTTCTTTATGTATAATTTCTCTATTTCGTGCATACTACGTGTAGTAAATATATAACCATGTAAATCAGGATTTATTTTTTGTTTTTTGTCCTTTGCTATCTCTATGCACAAAAGTACTATTCTATCATCACATAAAACTTTAAAATAGAGAAACTCAAAATCATCATAGTCTTCTACTATATTTTTTATTAGATACAAAGTTGTGGCTTCACAAATAGTTTCAAATCTGTCGTAACAAATCCTTACTTCTCTTATATAATCATTTATACTCATTGTTCTATGTCTTTTTTTTAATTTAAACGAATTATAAAAGTAAAATATTATTCGAGGAAATTTTTCTTTATAACATTCTCTGAATATCTTATATACTCATTAAAAACGTTTTCTCCTAATTCCCTTTTTATATCTTCTTCTAATTCTTCGGGCTTTATTCCTTTCTTATAAATATAATTTTTTAAAATAATAATGGTATTGTCATAATCATCAAATAATGGATGATACTCGGATAGCTCTTGTTCCTCCTTAGGTATCATCTTAAAAAGAATTTGTTTAGACTTATCACTTATATCATGACGAATGTTTCCTAACATTTCGTCTTGCTTCTTTATAAATCCTATAAGCCTATTTATTTCATGGGTGAATAGCTTCTTCAACTCCTTTTGAGTTAGAACCTCCATAGGAATAACTTCTTCTTCCTCTTTTTTTTCCGTCTCATCAAAAAATAAGTCTGGAAAGAATTTACTTTCATTTTTCTCTAAATAAGCTATCAAAAGAGAATATAGCTTTGTTAGAGTTATATTCCTCTTATCTGAAATCTTTTTCAATTTCAGGTAATCTTTTTCGTTTAAAATTACTGTCTTATATTTCATACCTAATATATTTCTAATATAAATCTAATATACGCTATTTGTTTGATTATCAATATGTTTTTGTAAATCTAATATATTTCTAATATAAATCTAATATATGTTTTACTTCGTTTTTCTACGTATGTTGTTGATACTCTGTTTGTTACTCCCGTTAGGGCAAGTCAACCCGATACCTTTGGTTCGGGTTCGGCTTGCTATTTTTAATACGGCAAATTTACATCTTTTTTCTCAATTACCAAATTTGCGGAGCAATTTTTTTTTATCATCTTTTTAAGCGTTTGTTTTCTCATTTAATTCTTCTGTTTTATCATCTTTTCTTCTTTCTCTTTTGTCATTCTTCTAATCTATATTTTTTATCATCGAACTATTTATTTCTTCTATTTCGCACATTTTGGAAATCCTTTAATATATATAAATCCACAAAGCTGTCAAAGAAGAAATACATATAGATTATATGAACCTATTAAAATTTTTTATATTAGATTTATTCCCCTTTTTACATTAGGTTTTTACTCCTCTTATAATGTAGCCTATAGCTTATTTCTGCTCAAAAATCAATCTCACCGTGTTTGGCTTTCAAAGAAAAAATACGTAAGGATTATGTGCATTTACTAAGATTTTTATATTAGATTTATTCCCTTTTTTACATTAGGTTTTTACTCCTCTGATAATGTAGCTATGGCTTATATTCTCTCAAAAATCAATTTCACCGTGTTTAGCTTTCAAAGAAAAAATACGTAAGGATTATGTGCCTTTACTAAAATTTTTATATTAGATTTATTCCATTTTTTACATTAGGTTTTTCCTCCTCTTATAATGTAGCTATAACTTATTTCTGCTCAAAAATCAATCTCACCATGTTTGGCTTTCAAAGAAAAAATACGTAAGGATTATGTGCCTTTACTAAGGTTTTTATATTAGATTTTCTTCCTTTTTTACATTAGGTTTTTATTCCTTTTTTCTTTTACGATGTATAAGTTACTATATAATGTAAAAATTTTTATATAATCTATTGTATATTTGAAAAGTATATATTACCTTTGTGCAGAATTTTTAATCATTAATTTAATTATTTATTTTATGGATACAGAACTTCAAACACCAACTGAAAGTCCAATTAAAAACGAAGGGCAAACACAGAAAAGAAAACAAAAAGAAAAGGCTGACCTTTCTTCTCTTCCTAAAGAAAAAGCTGGACTTCTTCTTTACATTAACGCCTATGAGGTTAAAGAAAAACTTCAAAAGGCTATTTCAGAGGTAGAAAATTCTTTGACAGAAAAAGAGATTGACCCAAAAATTTCTCTTGAAAAATTAAAGACTTATCTGCCAAATATCCTTAAAGATGTTAGGCGAATATCAAATAACATTTCAAAAGTTTATAACCTAAAATTAAATGATAAGGACATACAAAATCTCTACGAGATAAGAAAAGTTCTTACAAAAGTGTCTCCAGATAGTGTTACCAACTTTATGGAATTGCTAAATGTAGAGAAAGATACAGATAAAGAAAAAGAGTAGTTTAACTACTCTTTTTCTACATAAATGACCACCAAAAATACAAATCATTTGAAATTAGAATAATCATTTGAAATTAGAATAAGCACCTATATTCTTTTTTATATATTCCTCTTTCACATTTTCCTCTTCTTTTACCTCAACATTATCTTTCCCTCTTACTTTTGTATTGGTAGGAGTAATACTGTTTTCTTCAGGAGTGAAAACTCCATCATACCTTCCTCTTATACAAAAATCATTGTAATCATCATATTTATCAAAGAGTACAGAGAAATTATTTACTCCGTCAAATAAATTTTCCATTAATTTTGTTATCTCCTTCCCTGCTCCGTCATTGTCGAAATAAGTGTCTATTCTGTTATATCCTAAGAGGTTTTTATACAAAGAACTGTTTGTTTCTCTATTGAGATTATTATACATTGATTGTACAAAGGCTACCGTATTTAGAACTATATAATCGTAATCTTTGTAAGTTTCCTTATGCTCCGAAGCATAACTTAGAAAATCAAAAAAGCCCTCAAACATTTTTACTTTCTCTGAACCATTTTTTATAGTAGAAAAATTCTTTCCATTAATATTCCTCTTACTATAACAATTTCTTAGCTCATATCCTGCATTATCACATCTGAAGCCCAAAGAATAATATCTCTTTCCTCCCGATAAGTAATGAACCTCTGTGAGATATTCCTTTGCTATATCAAAATTTACGTTTCTACTTCTTAGATAATCATATAACTTTCTATTCTCTATAGGTTTAATTTCATTTAGTATTTCATCTCCATTATCGTTTTCTTGCTCTACTTCCGAGTTCCTATAGTGTTCTATTATTGGGGTTGCCCCTCCTTTGTATTCATTATTGAAATAATAGACTACTTCATTTATATCCATGTTCTTTAGTAGTCGGCATAATTCCACTAGCTTTCCTCCAACTTTTTGAGGATAGTCAAACCAAACATTCTTTCCTGTATGTACTTTGAAACTAGCAGTATGCTCGCTTCTCAAGGGGCTACAATACCACAATTCTAATCCTCCCTTTTTGCTTTTGTCTGGATAGAAACCTTCATTAGCTAAAAAATCTTCTATCTTTATCTGCTCGTTTATCTCTCCTATATTCATAATATCATTATTTTTCTTTGTTTTTCTCTTCCCTTACAAAATCTACTATTTCAGGAATATGCCCTAAAAAGAAGTCTATTATATCACTCATAAAGTATTGCTTGGAAAAATCCTCTCTTCTCTCCACTCCTACCTTTATAGCAAGTTTTGTAAGCAGGTTCTTCCAAATATCGAGTTCCTCCTTAGTAAAATTTGCCCAACAGTAATTAGCCATTTTCTCATCAGGAGGAAATGTTCTATCATTAGAGGGACGCTTTCCCTTAATTCCTATATAAGTATCATAGAAATCCTTATGTTTATCAGTGTCTATTTTTATATTCTTATCCATGTATTTAATAAGAGAGATAAACACATCTGACCTTGTTATTGAGACAAACTCCTCTCCTAATTCTTTGACTAGTTCATAATAAGCGGTAGAAAAATTTTCCCAAAATTTAACTGGGACTTTTACTGGCATTGGAAAAAAACGCTCTTTTTCCAATTTTTCTCTTATTTTATCTTTATTTCCTTCCCCTCTCTTTAAAGCAGCGGTTTTCATAATAGCTCCTAGTTGGATTTGCCCGCCAAAAGTCTCTTTTTTCTCTGTCTTCGTTGCCATATTTGTATTTTTATTGTTTTATTTAAGTTTTTTACATAGAAAGTATTCCACTCATGAAAGTAGCCCAATCTTCTTTATTTAATGTTTTTTCGTAAATCTTTTTCCACTCATCAATAAGTTGATAAACAAGCCACTCTCTTGCTTCTTTGTATTCTCCTATCTCATTTGCTTCAAAAACGAGTTCTCCAAGAAAATTTTTAACACTTCCTCTATAGAAAGGTCTGTCTTTTTCTTCATCAAAGTAACAATCTATTACTCCTATAAACCCTTTTCCTCTAAACCATTCGAGTACTTGTTCGTGGCTCGGAATAGACAAATAATCAACTGATTTATTATGATTTTCTTTTTTAAAATCAAATCCTAATTCTTTGGTGTCAAAATCTTCATACTGTTTTATAGGTAAGAAGAATTGACAAGGTAAATCAAACCCTATTTTTTTAAGTCTCTTAGCTTGTCCTACCGATACGAGCCAAGATGGATAATTATTTACTTCCATAGTTTATTTTTTTAGAATATAGTATTTTGTATATTCTTTTATCAGACGATTAACTAACGCTTCACGAGCTTCTTCATAAGTTGGAAATTCTTCCTCATAAGAAACAAATCGCATATATATTTGAAAAATTTCATAAATATATATTTTTTTACCTAAAATAGGTAAGTATCTTACTGCTCCTATAAATCCTTTTTCTCTGAACCATTCCAGTACTTGTTCGTAAGAAGGTATTGACAAATACACATAATAACCAGTAGAATTTTTATTGTTATAATTATATTCGTCAGGATAGAGAAAATCATCATCCTCTTCACAGATGTCTGCATAACAACACAACCTATTTACATCTTCATAAAAGTTCCAAAAAAAGTGGCACTCTTTATCAAAACCTATTTCCCTGAGTCTTTTTGCTTGCTCTACCGATACAAGCCAATTTGGATAATCATTTGTTTCCATATACTATAGATTTTTAGTGTCTATCTTTTTAGAATAAATAATGCTTGTTTTGTAATATTGTGTTCCTTTTTTATCATAAAAATACTCTTTCTCATTATATAAACTATCTCTAACAATAGTATTATCTATTAGTTTTAGTTCGTAAAGAGTATATTTCTCTTTTTCATGTTTATCGTTCAGTTTTATTACAAACGCAATAGACATTACGAAAGCAAAAACAAAGGATATATAAAACCCCCAATCACTGTCTCTTCTAAAAAAATAAAATATTCCTATTAAACCAATCAGAGTTACTACCCCTATTACTATTATTCCTATCATTATTTTTCTGTTTTATGTGTTATACCATAGCTTTTATATTCAATCAATTTATTAACTAACGCTTCACGAGCCGCTTCGTAACTGCTAAATTCATCTGTACTATTGTCTTCAGAACTGTATATTAGCTTACGATTGATTTTTCTAATCTCAAAAGAGAAAGTTTCACTTTCTGCATCAGGATAAGTATTGTCAAATAGGATAAAACCATAAAGTCCCTTTTTTCTGAACCATTCGAGTACTTGCTCCCAAGTAGGTATAGAAATGCCTTTTTCTGTACTATTCGCATTATAAGAACTTTCTTCCTTTAGTATGTAATTTTGAGAATATATCTTGTTCTCCTCTTTATATCTTTTACTCTCTAATACATCAGAAGATGTAGTATTTTGAGTAGGCTCGTTAAATCCAATTTCTTTGAGCTTTTTGGCTTGCTCTATAGATACAAGCCAATCAGGGTAATTATTTGTTTTCATAAATATTTCCTATTATAGTACAATCTTTAACTGTGTATTCACTAAGTGCTTTTGAATGAACTATTTTATCCCTATTATCACATAGTTCAAAAGAACAATTAATATTATTAAAAACTACATAATATTTACTCTTATGTGTAAGTGAGGTGTTTTTAATAAATCCTTCTTCTAACAAAATATCACCTTCATATATTTCCTTACCATTCTTATCATAAAGACCAGTAAATTGACATATTGTTTCAGGGTCTATTTCAAATTCATTTATATGATTTTTATTTGTAAGATAGCCATAAGTAAAACTTCCGTTTCTATCTTCATACTTCTTGTTATTTACTTCTATCGCTTTAAACCTTATTGTTCTCATTTTTATTGTTTTTAATCGTTTATTTAAATATGATATTTATTTACAACCTTAAAAATTAATTATAATCGTATGAGATTATAATGGCTTTCAAAAGAGAAATATGTTTCTCTTATCTGTGTGCAAAGGTAGTGCAAAAAAATGAGACTACCAAGAAAAATATAAATTATTTTTTCTGTTTTTCCTGCTTTAATCAAATATGATGTTTGTTTTTAATATTAAAAATAGAATACAATAATTATTACTCTTCTTCTTTATTGATGATAGCTCCTAATTTCAATATAAAGCACATTTTATCTTTTTCTGCTCCCCATTCAATTTTTCCTATCCCTTGTGTGATACTTTTTAGTTCTATAGCAAATTGTGGCGCATTGGTAGCATATCCATTACGAAAAACTACTCTATCAAAAGATTTATCTGTAAGTCTCTTCTGCCAGTAGGGTTTGATTTCTCTATATTCTTCTGTTTTTTCTCCTGATAGGATAAGGTCAAACCATCTTTTCTTTAGGGTTAAGTAAAGAATTTTCATAATCAAAGAATTTCATCTAACTCTTCCTCGTCCAGTTCATCTTCATATATTCTCACAATCTTTACCTTTTCTCCCTCCGTGTATTCGGGTTCATTGCTTTCTACATAGTCAAAAGGACTATCATTAAATAGAGCCTTTGCTTCTTCTTCATTATTTGCTCTGACTACAGCGATGTAAGTATCTACTTTTGTATGTTCAAATTTTATACTATACTCTTTCATTTCTTTTGATTTTTGAAAATAATATTATTCTGTATCTTCCCCTCTCTCTGACCATTTCATTTTATAGAAAGCAGTCATAGCCTTTTTTAAATCAAGATTAAAAACGTTTATGAGTTCTCTGATTAATGCTTCACGAGCTTCTTCATAGGTATTGTAGAGGGCGAACAGTTTTCTTAGCCCTATGATTTCATAAGAAAATCCCTTATCTGTCTTATTTTTATAGCGATAAGTAACAATTCCTATACATTTTTTATCTCTAAACCATTCCAATACTTGCTCCCAATCACAAGTTTCTTCTAAATTGGAATGTTTCAAGACAGTTTCCTCTACTTCTTTTTTCTTGTACCACTCTCCAGTTTGAGTATCTATAACCATTTCAAAGCAATTAAATCCAGTTTCTTTGAGTTCATTGACTATCTCTATAGGGACGAGCCAAGAGGGGTAATTGTAATTCTTCATATATTTACCCTTTAAACAAGTACATTGACCAACTTATAGCAACCTCTTCATTGCGATTGTCTAATTCTTTTAGTAAGCTATCTATTTCTTTATCCTCACTAAGTTCAAGAGGAACTTGTAAATAGAGCTTTTTAATTATTTCATTATGAAATTTTGTGTGTTTTTCAACCTCAGAGAGGTGTGTTAGTGCTTCTTTTAAACACTTTAATAGTTCTTGTTTATTCATCTTTTATAAATTGACCATTAGATATTTTTCCAGTTCTGTTTTTTATCTCATTGTAGGCGATGTTTAGGCACTCCTCAAGGGTGGTATTTGCCAAAAGAGCTATATTATTTAGATGCTTTAGTACATTAAAACCATTCAAAAAAGGAGATGGTTTAACAGTAGAATACTTATTTAGAGCTTCGTCAAAGAAAAGGTCTATTATTGATTTATTGGCGTAAATAGCAACTAAGACATGAGAGGTATGAGCGTCAAAAGGCTCGGATAAGACTTTTTCTATAATAGCTTCTATATTTTCACCTCGAAGATACCAGTAGTTAATGAGCGTTACCATCACATCACCTATTGCATCTTGTACAGCGGACTTATCATTGTCATAACATGCCTTGATAAGCTCACCAACTTCTTCATGCGTTTTTAAGAGTTCCTCAAAAGGCGTTAGCTCTTCATAGATTTCTCTTTCTTCTGCCCACTTATGAATAAGTGGGATAAGTTCTTGTATTGTTTTGTTCATTTGTTTTTTTTTAATTAATTATTGAAAGCAAGGCAGGACTTGAACCTGCTATTATCCCGATTGATACTTGCTTTTTAGGTTTTTAATTACCCAATATCACTGGCGTTCTGCCATCTGTGATAATTACCTTATTAGAGGTCTTACTTAACATCTCAATATATTGCTGCATTAGGATTTCCTTTGTAAGACCTGCGGATTGAACTTTGTTTGTTTCCGCGTCTATCTTTGCCTTCTCTAACAGCATTCTTGAGGTCTCTAACTCATTTTTTACTCTATTAGCTTCCTGAATAGCCTTGTTTCTGTCTTCTACCGCTTTGAGCATTGAAGCAGGAGGTTTAAGCCCTGATGTAAGTGTTGTGAGGTCAAAGAATTTAGTTTCGAACTCCTCTTTCAGTCTTCTTTGTACTGATAATTCAAACTTACCTAAGTTATTCATAAGACTGTCAGTGGTGTAGTTTCTCGCTTCCTCACGATAAGCGTCTGTAACACGCTTGTTAAGTACATTGGCTTCTACATTATCAAAGAAGGTTTCAGGGTCTTTAATATTGTAGTTTTTGTAGTTGAACACAATCTCGGCACCTTTACCACGAATAGGCGTATAGGTGTAAGAGGGGTCTACCGTGAATACGCCTGCATCTTTGGCTGTAATTTCCACTACATCAGGGTCGCCTGCTTGCTCCCACATAGGCACTTGATAGAGTTCACTACCCAGTCCTAATATCCCTTGCGCTCCTGTTACAATCTTGAACGAATTGATACCATTTCGTCCATACTCTGTCATTAAAACCCCTTCATAATTGGGTTCAGGTCTGTTACAAGCTACCAAAGAAGCCATAACACCTAATAGAAAAATCATCTTCTTCATCATATAAAAAATTAAATTAGTTCCTAAAAAATTTCTCGTAAGGAAAAGCTATCAGTATAAAAACTGATACAAGTAGCCCTACTATCCACAAATAAGGAAATTCACTCCTAAATAATACCATTATCCCGAATACCAGCGCCACTAACAGAATAATGAATACTAACACTCGTATTGCTATTTTTCTCATTTTTATTGTTATTTATTGTTACAATCTTAATTTAGGTTTCCATTCTATTTCTTTATCTTCTTCATTTCTTTGCTGCTTCTCCCTTTCAATTTCATTAGAAAGATGTTTTTGGTATTGGCTTAGCATAAACTCATTATATTTATCAAAAGTTTCATTTTCTCTTACACTCTCTAATGCTTCGTAATACTGCGCTTTATCTTCCGCAAAAATAATACCTAAAGGAAGTCCATATCTATGTTGTATGAAATTCATCAATAGTCTTGACGTTCTTCCATTTCCATCTAGAAAAGGATGTATATTTACTAATTCATAATGAGCATAAAAAGATAAAGCTAATTGTTCTTCTATTGTCTTTGATTTATCTAATTCTTCATTGAGTTTATTAGCTAATTTTTCTAAAGCCATAGGTACTTTGTCATAGTTCATAAAAGACCTATTCCCTGCCGATACTCTCACCTTTCTAAGTTCTCCTTTACTAGAATCTACTACACCTAACGCATTAGAAAAAACTTCTCCTGTGTTTTTCATCACTCTAGCTCCTATTTCTTGAATGAATTTCATAGAAATAGGTGTCTTCTTCTTGGCTTGTTCCAAAATAAAATTAAGAGCTTCATAATGGTCTTTTGCTTGATTGGAAAAAAGCAAAGGCTTCCCACTAGGCGTATTTCCATCCTCAATAAGTATTCTTGTCTCATTTAAGGTTAAAGTAGACCCCTCTATCCTTGTAGAATGACTTGTAATAAGAATTTTATTAAATTCCATATAATTCAAAGATTGTTCTATCTCCAAATCTTTATATTCTTGTATTAATTTTTCTATACTCATTTTATTATTATTTATTGTGTTTTATGAATATGATATTTATATTTCTATGTCAATTGTTTTTTACTGCTTCTATAATTCCAACTACTAAAGCCAGCCCTAACATCCACAAATAAGGCAATTCACCACTAAATAATGTCTTAAATAATACCATTATCAATAAGAATACCAACGCCACTAATGGAATAAGGAGTACTAAAACTAATATTATTTTTTTTCTCATTTTTATTATTATTTATTGTGTTTTATGAATATGATATTTATATACTAATAACTACTTAGAGAAACCATGCTTCTGTATACTTTTTCCTTAGCCCTTTCCAATTCAGCAATTTCAGGATTTTGCATTAACAAGGCTCTTAATTCTTCTCCTTCTTTAAGAGCTTTATTAAACTCCTCTTTTGTAATTTCTTCTAATTCCTTTTCTTCAAATACTAATTCAGGAGTTACATGCAAGTGACGAAAATCTTCTATTTGATTATATGATAAATACATTGCATAAAAAGCTGATATAGGAATTATATATCCACTTTCATTTTTTTCTTGTGTTTGAATATATATATCATATTTGTTTAAAATACAATTAATATGATTAATGTTTTCCTCTTCATTATTTTAAATTCATAATAAAGGTTTTGCAATTTCTAATAGTTCTCTTTGTTCTTCGAGGAATTTGTCTCTGATTTCTTTAGTTTTGAAAGCTAATACTCTACCATTACCACAAGTTCTCTCAGTATCTAATTTACCTCTATAGTTTTCAATAAAGTATTTCCATTCATCATCTTCCCAATTAGGCTGCCAACCTTCATTATAATAATCTCTAAGGATAGTTAATTTTTTTAGTGCTTCAAAAGCTCTTTCATATTCTTCATTAATGTATGCTTCATCTGCATAAATCACTCTATCTTTAGAGTTCTTTTCTAACCAATCTATAGCTTCCTCATAAGTTCTTATAGGTGCTTTTTGTTCAAAGCCTTGCAGAGTATAAGGGGAGGTTGAAAGTGTAGGATTGGAACTCCACACAGGACAACCTTCTAAATCATAATAACTAAGGTCGTCTTTTCCTTCAAATTGAACTTCAATAGGATAATCGTAAGAATGTATTTTATGAGAAAACGCATCTTCTTTTATATCCAGTACTTTCCCTTTTTTATTTGGATTATTGACTTGGTCATAGACCTCCATTCCTACTTTAAATACTGTCTTCATAAATCTCAATTAGTTTGTTGATTTCGTTATTTTTAATCGTTTAGCTATCATCTCTACTATATCAACCGTTACAGCATTTCCTATGAGTTTATAACGCTGTCTTCTTGATATAGGTTTTACCACCCCTCCATAATCACCATATTGTGTCCAGTTATCAGGAAAGCCTTGCAGGCGCTCTCTTTCTACCTCTGTCAGCACACGAATTTTACTATTTGTATAATCTTTATTATGCTTTTTCAAAGTAGAACCATAAACAATATACGTATCATCTTGGTTTAAGTTTCCATTGGCTTTGAGTGTTCCACTAATCGGGGCTTGTGATTTACTTTTCTCTCCCGATTTAGACAAGAAATCATCTTCTGTGAAAGGAAATATTCTTGGCTCACCTCTTCCTGCAAGATATCCAACAAGGAATATTCGTTCTCTATTTTGGGCTTGTACCCAGCTTGTATTAAGCAATTGCCATTCAAGTCTATAACACCCAATGTTGGTAAATTCTTTGAGAATTGCCCAAAAGTCTGCGCCAGCGTTAGAGGAGAGTACTCCTTTAACATTTTCCCAGATAAAAACACTTGGTCTGAGCCGAGCAACGAGGGCAATTGCTTGGTAGATAATACTACTTTTACTTCCTTTGAGACCTTCCTTTCTTCCAGCAATGCTGAAATTTTGACAAGGCGTTCCAAAAGTGATAATGTCAATCCCTGTAAAGTCTGCGGGCTGAATAGAGTTAATGTCTCCGACATAAGTTGCATCTTTAAAATTATATTTATAGTTTGCTATGGCTTCTTTTTTTATCTCACTAAAATAGTGTTCTGTAAAATGGTAACCTGCTCTCTGAAAGCCGAGCGAAAAACCACCTATACCGCTGAAAAGGTCAATTATTTTCATCTCTTTTATATTTTTCTTCTATTCCTTTTAAATGAAGAACTGTTGTCCATGACAAAACACAAAAGGTAAAAGCCAACGATAAGGCTTCAGCTATCTTTCCCCATACATAAGGAGTTTGCTCTTCTTTTATTTCTTTTTTAGTGATGTCCTTTTTAGTGATGCTATGTTCTAATTTTTCTCTTTTTTCTTCTAATTGATTTTTTGCATAATAAATAAGACAAATTCCTATTGCACAAATCAGAATAGCTTTCAAGGAAGAAGCCCATTTTCTGTTGTATAAAGAAAAAGATACTAAAATCATTGAAAGAACACAAAGAAACACCCCAATACAAAAAATTAATATAGAAATCATAATATTATTTTTTCCAACGTTTATTATAAGAGGTTATCATATATTTTTTATTTTCCAACTCTGATAAAGTTACATGATATTCTTCTTCTCCGACACGAATAGTTTCTTCTCTTTCTATATTTAATTCTATTCTTGCATGAAAGTCTTCCTCTAAAAAAGAAAGGTCTTCTACATAATCATAGATAGGAAATTCTTTCATAATAAAACTGTGTATTTCACTATGAGAAATGTTTTGTGGTGTAATCTTTTTCTTATTTACCCACTCTTGTAGATGTAATGTTTGATTTGTCATGATTTTGATTTTTAATATTATTATTTTTCTTTTGACCGCTTTTTTCTTAGCTTTATATTAGACTATTACTATACTTTTATTTTTCATTATAAAAGATAGTTATCTTATTGATTATAAACTCTATATATCTATAATCCGCTGCTAACTCTTTTCTATCCGTAAGAAAGAAAATTTTTAATCCTATAAAAATTTTTACAAATTCCTTTGCCCAAATAGAAAAGAGTTCCATTTGTTCTCCTTTTCTTTTAGTCGTAATAAAATCAAATATTCTTTTATTATACTTCTCAATAGACAATAGTCTATTATCTAAAGTATGTCCATCAATATTATTTTCCCTTATATGTTTTATAGAAAATACGTTTTTATCTACAACACAGAAAAGAATTTCTCCTATTATTAAAGAGTAAAACATCTCATCAATAATATCTTTTCCCCCTCTTTTTTTCCACTTCTCTTTAAAAGAAGCGTATTCTTCAAGGTTTTCAAAGAAGGAACTATCATCAAGGTAATTATTGCCAAAATTAAAAAGATTTATTTCCATTTTTTTATACCAAGTTTTTTAAGCATTTCGTTTGTTAGATTTAGATAATCCTGTGCTACAGTACAATTATGGTCATATTGGAATATTGTCTTTCCTTCCCAACTTGCTTTAACTACATTTTCTGAACGTCTGATAAAGGTTTGAAAAAAGGTTTCTTTGGCATGTGTATTCATCAATTCTGCCAAATTCTTATACATTATCGTCTGTGGATTTACATTGGAAAAATATGCTCCAATAAGCTGTAATGGAAGTTTGTTCTTTTCCTTTAATTCCTCTACACTCTGCAAAAAATCATTAAGATTTTTTGATGAAAAGTAATCAGGATATAAAGTACACATATAGTAATCACAAGCAAACAAAGCAAGCTCGGCAGGAGTAGTGGAGGTAGCAACAATTCCCGCAGGAGGAACATCTATAAAGACAAAATCAAAAGCGTCCTTTATTGGGTCTAGCGCCTTTTTAAGAGCGTTCTTTTTATAGTTCTGAGCATCAAAATTTTGAGAACCAGTTAGAACAAACATGTTCTCATCCACTTGTATCAAAACTTCTTCTTTTCCTTTAGGGTTTCCCTCTAACAAATCCACGATATTAAAGCTGTCCAATAGCTTTTCATTTCTGATGTTGCACCCCCCTGATAAATCACATTGACTATCAGCATCTACCAATAATACTTTAGCTCCTTTACTTGCCAATACGGCAGCTATATGAATGGTGTTGGTGGTCTTTCCAACCCCTCCCTTTCTGTTCAAATTTACTATAATCATTTTCTTTAATATTATTATTTTTACTGTTTTACTTAAATATGATATTTATTATTTATAGACAAAATAATTTAGTTGTTTACAAATAAGTGAGTGTGTCCAAATATTCAACGGGTGGATAAGCGCTCTTTATAGTGGGGTCAAAAGGCTCTACTTTTGGCACTGGCAAATTATCATTCCATCTTCTTTCTCTAAGCATTTGTCGGATATGCTCTTTGAAACTTTCATCGTCAAACAAATCTTTGGTGTCTTGGTATTGTTTATACCAATCTCTTTTGTTCTTAATCAACTCAACAAGGAGTTTATATTCCTCTTCGTAGAAGAAACCTATTTCTTTCATGGCAGCAGTAGCATGACGAAATTCATCTTCTTCCAAAACTGCTGCACACACCAAATTAGTGTAGCTTGTATAGTTTTCTTCTAGATAATCTCTTACGAGCATGGCTTTTTCGTCCCTCTCGTTACTAATAACTTCCCCCTTTTCATTGGTAATTACTTCCATTTTATCAAGCGAAAGAATTTCGTTTATTTCATTGTAAATTCTTTTTGCTTCGTCTCCTCTGAGGTCTAACTCAGGTCTATAAATCCAAAACCAATTTTGGATGTACTTAATTAAAAATTCTGTAGTATTCATTTTTGTTCGTTTTTAAATTTAAAAAATTAGTAATAATCTTCATTGAATAGTTTCATGATTTCTTCATGAGAAAGTTGATTTTTTCCTTCTTTTATTATATCTAATCTTTGACAAGCATAATCAAACTCTTCCTCTGTCAAATCATTTAAAAAAAAATCTATAGTACCTTTTTCTTTCCATTCCAAATCTCCTTTTTCGTAATATTCTTTTGTCCTTGTTTTTATACTATCCATTATTTGTTCAAATCTCTCTCTATTATATCTTTCTTTTCCCTCTAAAGAAAAATCCTCAAAAATATAATATATTGCAAGATAAGGATGAGTTTCACTGCGCGCCCAAGCCTTAAACTCTTCTGCATGAACAAACTCCAATATTCTTTTTGATTTCATAACGTTTATTTTTTCGTGTGCAAAGGTAGTACAAAGAAATGAGACTACCAAGTAAAAGGTAATTTATTTTTATTATTTTTTATTTGTTTATTTAAATATGATATTTATTTAAATAATAAAAAATATTTTCTTTTTGACCGCTAAATATTTTCCATATTAGAATGATTTTTTAGATATATAATTAGTAATTAGTACTTCATTGGAAGCGTTTTTGTTGCGTATAAGGGTTTGATAATTGGCATTGGCGTAATGGGTATTGATGTGATTGACTACATACTGGGGGCGGTTGTGAAGCCATTCTTTTAGGATGGTATTTTCTTTTCCTTTGTGTTCTAATACATTAGAAAGGGCAAATTTGATGCCTCTTGCATTGAGTTGGTCTAAAAGGGCAAGTAATTGATGTTCTGTTTTTTCATTCCAACCTTTAAATCCCCGTTTGCCGTCATTATAGGTGCCTGTGGTGATGAGATAGGGAGGGTCGGCATACAGAAAATCATTTTGGGTAAGGAAAGAATAATCAAAATCGGTAAAGCAAAGGCTTGAGAAAATGGGTTGTGTTTCCTTAATTTGGATAATGAACTGCTCAAGATTGTGCTTCATTGAGGGGTTAAAACTGCTTCGGTTTTTGCCAAAAGGGTTGTTGAATTGGTGGTTATTGTTGAAGCGTATTTGGTGGTTAAAGGAGTAGGCTATGAGGACAAAGAGGTCTAAGGGGTGTTTGTGCTGGTTGTAGGCATTGCGTAATTTTTTGTAGGCTTCTTCATTGGTAAGGGAGAGCCCAAGGGTGGCTATTCTGTTTTGGATATAAGAGAGTGTACTTTCTAATTCGTTTTGCTGAAAGTAGCGATACATTTCTATAAGAAAAGAAAGATTATCATTGAAATAGACTTTGTTTGCTTCTACATTGATACCTACATTGCAACCTCCTGCAAATATATCGACAAAGTTGTTGATATACTTTGGGAATAGGGGGAGTATTTGGTTTAATATTTTTGTTTTTCCTCCTATGTAATTAAGGGGTGATTTTATTTTTTGATAGGTGTATGTAAGCATTTTTTGAGTGATTATTTTTTGGGGACAAAGGTAGTAAAATAATAGCAAAAGACAAATGGATTAGTCGTTTGTTATTTGTTATTGATAGTTGGTTTATTGTTTTTATTTAGTATAGGGTTTTGCGTGATATGAAGAATTTTTAGAAGATAGAGATTAGGGGATAGAAAAAACTTTGCAATTTTTCAAAATTACTTATTAGCCCATTAGTTGATGATATCAAAACCGGTGTATTTTCTTAGGAGTTCAGGGACTACAATACCTTCGAGGGTTTTGTAGTTTTCTAATTTATTTTTATGTATAATGTATAACATATTATTAATGTAAAAATAATGTCTGTTTACTCTTTTAATAACACTCTCCCATAGTTCTTTGTCTCAAACTTGCATTGGAATTACGTCAGTTCGGAATAACATAACAAAACTTTAATTTGATGTCAGTTTTACATATACAAAACTGATTTACAACTATATTTACATCTCATTCTGTGTAAATTCAGCAACTAAGCCACCTATCAATACCCATCACAACTGTTAATCATCAATAACCTTAGAGAAAGCTTTGAGTAACTCTCAAAATTCACACAACCAATCAATAACCAGCATATAAAAATCCCTACAAAAGAAAGTAAACTTTTGTAGGGATTTTGTTATGTTATTACATTTTATGTATCCAGAATTCGGGGTTGAGGCGGGTAGTGTTTTTATATATAAAGAACTTCATTTCGGTCTTGCCATTGCTATCGGTGAAGATTTTGCCAAGAGGCTCTTTGGCTTTTACCTTATCTCCTTTCTTTACATACACATCAGTGAGATTGTAATAAATAGTGATGTAGTTACCGTGTCGCACCTGCACTACTTTGTTACTTCCTGGTATCGATTGTATGGCTGATACTTCGCCTTCAAACACACAACGGGCTTCTGAACCCTTTTCAGTAGCAATGGTCACCCCATTATTGTAATGTTGCAACTCAGGATATACAGGGTCGTAATACACCCCAAAACCTTGCGATTTGTAGCCCTTTGCCACTGGCCAAATAAGATTACCCTTGTTGGCTTCGAAGCTATCGGCTACTTTACGCGATTCGGGAGTAAGTACAAAAATAATTTCAGTATTAGAACCTGAGGAAGGAGAAGAAGTAGTTTTAGGAGCGTTTTTTCCTCTGTTTAAAGCAGCTAAACGCTCTTTCTCACGTTTATTTGCCTCTATAATAGCCAAACGAATCAGGCGCTGTATTTCGCGGTCGATAGCGTTAGCTTGTTTTTGTTTTTCGCGTATCTGCGCTTCATAGTTGCGCTCTGCGGCACGGATATTGGTAGCCAACACTTCCAACTCCTTTTTCTCCGTCTCCAAAGTAGCTTGCTCTTGGCGTTGCTCTTCCAATACTTGGTTTTTAGTATTGCGTTGGGCTACCAAAGTATTGTTGATAGTCTTTATTTTATCAGTCTTTTCTCGTATGAGGCTCACCTGCTCTTTGCGATAGTTGGCATACTGTTTCATATAAGCCAATCGCTTGTAGGCTTGCGAAAAACTTTCAGAAGAGAGCAAAAACAGCAATCGGTTTTGTGCCGATTTACTTTTGAACGACTGTTTGATAATCTTAGCGTATTCGCCTTTGTGGTATTCCAATTCTTTTTTGAGGGTACGCAGTTGTTCCTCGTTGTCAGCTATTTCTTTGGAAAGCAAATTCGCCTGCTGCTGATTGATTTGTATTAGGCGTGTGCGCGCTAATATCTTCTCATTAGCAACTTCTATCTGCTGAATGGTAGTTTTGTGTTGCTGACTTTGTTGTTGGCGTAAAGCGGACATCTGCTTGATTTGTTCAAGCAGAGCCTTCTTGCGTTGTTCTAATTCTTTTTGCTTAGTTTGCGCTGTAAGGAGTAGCGGAAAGCAAAGCAAAAACAGTGTGATTTTTAGTATATTCATAGGTCGTAGCACGACGGACAGTTTAACGTATTTTCAACTTTGCCAGAGTTTCAAACTTTGGTAAAATTTGCGACACATTTGTTACTTGTTTATTGTTATTTCTTTCATTCCCGATGGGATTTTAAAGGGGAAGGATAGTTTTTTATCTAAATCCAATCCTTTGAACTCTAAAATGATTTGGGTGCTATTCTCTCCCTCGCTGGCAACTATCTTAATGGAGAGAGGTAATAAGAGTTCCCCCACTTGCTGATAGCTGTAAGTTGCTATTGCCTTTTGGTTTGCTCCCAAATGATTTACTTCGGTAACCTCCACACGGTAATTATCAGGTAGGAAGCGGTAAATCACTTCCACGGGCGACTCGCCGGTGACCTCAATATTATAGCGGTTGTTGTCCTCAGGGAGGAGCTTGATAAAACCTTCGCTTTTAAAGTTGAGACTGTAAAGCGCATTGCCTAATAATAGGTTCTGTAATTCGTTAAAACCTACATCAATGCCTAACAGTTTGCTGATATAGCTAAAATCACCGCTGAAAAAAGAACTGTCTAAACGGTTATAATATTCGGCTTTTTCGGGGGTGATGAGTGCTTTGGCTACTCCCAAAGGAGCGGATATCCATATTGTTTTGTCTTTCTCCATACGGAAAGATAGAGGCAAACTCTGCTCATTCTTACCGTCTTTATAAGTTACTTGCAGGTTAGCGCTAAGTGTTTTAAAAGTAGGAAACGATTTTAGGTGGCGGTTGATAATTTCTTTGGCTTGTTTATCAACGCTTGTTCTGCCAGCGGGGGTTACTACTGCTTGTTTGGTTTTACAGCTCACCAATAGCAAGACTGTAAGGATTAAGATGATTTTTTTCATAATATGTTATTTCTCAATGAGACTATTTGCTTAATTACCTCCGGTGCTTCCAAAGCCTCCGGCACCTCTTTCAGTTTGTGAAAGCTCGGTTACAGTTTCAAAAGTGGCTTTCTCATACTTGGCAAATACCATTTGGGCAATACGGTCGCTGTGGGCAATGGTAAAGGGTTCATTGGATAGGTTTACGATAGGTACTTTTACCTCGCCACGATAATCACAATCGATAGTACCTGGGCTGTTGATTACTGTAATGCCGTGCTTGATTGCCATACCGCTACGCGGACGCACTTGTGCTTCATAACCTTCGGGTATTTCTAAGAATAAGCCGGTAGGCACGAGGGTGCGCTCTAAGGGTTGTAAGGTGATGTTACTGTTAGGCAAATTAGCTCTTAGGTCTACGCCTGCGGCTCCTTCGGTTTGATATGAAGGGAGCTCGTTATTTGATAGGTTTTTTATCTTTACTGTCATTTTTTAGTGGGTTTCAACTTTGGCAAAGTTTGCGGTGTTTATTACTAATTACTTGTAGCGCCACAATTCTTGCGGTGTATTCATTCTTGATGTTTTCTTTTATTATTGGGTGCAAAGATACGACGTAATTAGCAAATTAGCAAGTCGTAGTACGATAAGGGTTAAAAATTAGAGAATTAGGAAATTAGAAAATGAGAAAATGGGGTGTGAAGTTGAGTTAGAGGAATGAGGCTGTGCCTCAGAAATCAAACAAAATTTAAACAAAATCAAGG
>NZ_CALHGG010000004.1 GCF_938029845.1 uncultured Capnocytophaga sp. | reverse complement strand
GTAATGCTGAAATTGATGCATCCGTGAAGTTCGTTACCTTCAATGGGATCTCTTTTTTATCTGTATTTCTGGAAACAGGGGTTGCACAGCCCATACCTGTTTTTAGGGTATAGGTAACAAAATACTTAGCCCCTTCTTGAGGAAGGAAAGTAAGAGTCGAATGCTTCTTATCCGCCAAGGACACGCCGTCCAAGGCTGAAGAAGGCTCTGATTTCCATTCTATATTATATACTGTCTCAGAGAGATCCACCGAAAGGGTCATAGGATTGTTCCAACAAGCCTCTGTCAAATCCGAACTTACCGTTGGCGCTACCAAGCTACCAAAATCAGGTACTCGTACTTCTCGGTCGAGACAACCTGACTCGAATTTTACCTCATAGGTATCACTTCCTGTGAGCTTAGGTACATTATTGAAAGTAGCAAACGCATCTGACAAGTTAGCAGGTCTTGTAGCCACGGTTACAGGAGCAATTGCAGTACCACTGGCATCCACTGCTACCGTCTTATTACCCCCTGATACCTTATATAAGGTATAGGTAATAGGGTACTGTGGCTCAGAGCCGTCTGGAAGTTCCACACGTACAAAGCCGGTATTAGGATCTGCAGGATCACACATTCCTATAGAAACCGTAGGATCTACTTCATTGAACTCTTCTACTTTAATTTTCTTATAGAATATATTATCAGCAATAATACCTCGTCCTCGTCTGCTAGCGTTATATCCATAAGTATAACCCTTTGCTTCAGGATTGTCTATTATGGTATGCCAACCTATCCAAATAGGATCTGCTGCAATTCCTATCAAATAATCTCCTGGCTCAAGATTCCCTACTTCTCCTTGCATTACGGACTTATTAGGATCAGGTGTAGGAACTTCTACCAAGTTAGCTACCCCTTTTTCCTCTCCTATCCTCGTATGTAAATCTGAGTTTGATAGAGAGGTTGGATTTGTATCTTTATAGATACGCATTTGTGTAAATCCAGTAGTTGTATTCTTTCCAAAAGATCCTTTAAATATAATTTTACCTCGTGTATTCCCTGAAGAACAATCTATTTCTTTCTTTGTACTTAGATCATATTCTACAGCTGGAGGAGCTACTACTCTGTAAGTTTCTGTATATGAACCACATCCTGCAACTTCTAATTTAACTCTATAATCTCCTGGTGGAATATCAGTTAACCAATATATTTGATCATGTCCTCCATTCATAGAAGGATAAAGTTCAATTGTCTTAGGAAAAGTAATTGTATATTCTCCTGCCAAATTCCAAGGACCTGTAGCATTAATTTTCATTGTTGTTTGTCCGTCTACGCGACTCAAAGTAACTTTCAGATGATTTGCATCAGTAATAAAGTTACGTAACCCGCTAAAATCGGCATTCCCATTTCCTATAGCCAATACATTTCCTCGATTAGGTGCATCCAATATTGTTCTTGAATCACTTATCGCTGTTTTAGGTGTACCTGGGTGATGAGGTATCGATATATCTTTTAAAAGATTATTAGATATGGAAGCATTTGTAAATTCTATAGATTGAAAATTTCTACAATTACTTCCTGCCCCATAACTAAATCCTTGTACTGCATACTGTACTCTATATTTACTATAAGAAAGATTTGTTGTTGTTAACAAGTGTGTACTTGTTGTTGTCTCATCATAGAATCTAAACATGGTATTGACATCTGTTGTAGGGATATCTACCCATGATCCTGATGAATATCCTTGTAACTTTCCTTGTACATTATTAAGCTTACATAGCCCCATATAGGAAGTATAACCATGTACAGATTCCATATTATATTGAAACTGTGTCTTGAATATCGCTTTTTTTGGACAAGCACCTACTCCTCCTGGATTTGCTTCTGTTTTTATATAAGTAGCTGGATAAGCTGCCGTATTAATAGGTGTTACTGTATGAGTATAAGCAGGCAAAACATTTCCTGAGCAATCCTCATAAGTTAAAGTCAAGACATCTCCTACATTTATTGTGTTTGATGTTTTAAATATCATGGGACGATTCCACTCCCAAAAACGGAATTCACTAGCTCCATATGTACTTATAGAACCTGATGTTGTAGGTAATAGTTGATCATTATTTGTAAAAGAAACCTGCCATGGTGTTCCTCCTCCATTAGGCTGAACCCTTAGAGTATATTTCCCTGGATAAAATAAATTCCTATCTGCTTGATATCTATAGATACCCCCAAAAGCTACATCATATGAATTGCAATTGTTACATTTAGGTGCTAAACTAACAAATAATCTATTAGGAGAGAAAGTATAATTTTTCTTTAGTTCCCTAGTAGCTGTACAACTAGAGCCATTATCTCTTATAGTAACTTTATACGTTTTATTAGCTTCTATTTTTTTACTCGATTCAGGTACCAACCGAGCGGTAGTAGTCGCCCCTGCACCTTTAGCAACTATGCGGCTAGCAATAATCACCTCGTTGGTGTCCTTATTTACCAATTGAACGGCAAAAGGCCCTGTACCGATAGCGTTATCCAAGCGTACAGTAAGGGAACCCTCAGGGGTAATTCCAGGGGCTGCTGGCTGACATATTTCCATTAGTGGATCGGCAGCCAAGAAAGAACCTGCGGCTGCCTTGGTAGTATAAGACAAGTTACTCTTAGGTTCAGTACGAGAACAGCCTGCATTACCTACTTGGTCTGTAACTTCTATCTGGTAAGTCGTGCTGGGTTTTAGCCCTATAAGATCTATAGGAGTCTCAGTACCTGACTTATTGGTAATGGCGGAGGTTACTGCAGGGGTAGTCTGTCCTATTTCGTAGGCTTTAAGTACAAAGGGACCTACCCCATTCTTTATTTTAATGGTAATCTTACCTGAGGCTCCACACTCTCCCCCTGCGGCTACTTCGGTGGCAGCCGTTTGGGATGTGTCTACCTGAAAACCATTGTAAGTACCTGTGATAGAGATTCTATTGGAAGTACCTCCATAGCCTACTTCTCCTGTTTTCTTTTGTACTTTTACGATATAAGCACCATTAGAAAGCCCTGTAAAAGCGGCTTTTTTCTGAGTAGGATCAAACGTTTGGCGCGCTTGCTCACGATTGTTCTTAAGCAAAATAGCCCAATAATCACGCAAAATAGACGCATCTGCATTCCAGTTTACCGTAATATTCCCTCCACAAGGAGTTCTCCCTATGGTAGTGGTAAACTGTGGAGGTGCCTGCGCCAAAGCAAACAGTGGCAGCAGTAGTGCTACTACATACAGCCAATACTTCTTCATTTTCAAAGCGGATTTATTGATTTTCATTATCTTATAATCTTTCATTGCTCTTCACGAGGTATTTTGTCCGCAAATTTATAAATTATTATTAATATACAAAGTATTTTTTCAAAGTTTTTTTTGCAAAAACGTAAATTTAACTTTTTTGACAAGATAAATCTACTGTAATCACATGATAACAAATGAGTTATAAAATTTGCTAATTTGTCGATGTGTCAATTTGTTGATTTGCTGATTTGCCGATTTGACAATGTGTTGATTTGTCGATGTGTCCCCTTCGTTGGTGCGAGTCACATACTCGCTTCCAAGTATTCAGCGACTTTAGCTCGTACCTACTATCAGTAGAGGCTGTGGCTCCTGAGGGGAATTGTGACCTCCATTGTTATAGGCTCAAGCTAAGGTCAAAACCTCCCCCTACCCCCTCCAAAGGGGGAATGAGATAGTTGAGATAGTTAATATTCTTTGTATAAGTCTGATTTCCTGTCTTTTATAATGATTATTACAATTTCTAAACGTATGTATTCCCCCTTTGGAGGAAGTCGCGAGAGCGAGTATGTGAAGAGGGGGAGGTTCTATCTTAGAAAAAGGGAGGGAAGTTTCAACTCAAAGAGGGGGAAAGGGGAGTTATAGGAGGGGTAGATTCCTCATATAAGTCATTTTGTTCTTTTTTCAACTCTTCTATCTTAGTCTCCAAAGACAAAATAACACCAAACATATTATATTTTATCTCTTTATTAGTGAAACGTATAAAGGTAATCCCATATTTTTCCATCTCTCCTTGCCTTTGTGCATCTTCTATATATCTGAAATCATGGATACTTCCATCTACTTCAATAGCTAACCTTATCTCCTGACAATAAAAATCAACAATATATTCCAAAATAGGTACTTGTCGTTTAAACTCTACACCCAATGCCTTATTTTTTATCTGTTTCCATAATAGAATTTCACACAAAGTACTATTATTACGTAATTCTTTAGCATATTCTCTTAACTTTGGATTGTAAGGAATGATATTATTATTCATTATTTTCTTTTTTAAATTATTCACTCAAGTTTCACAAGTCATTTTTAGGTTATAATTAGATCTGTAATTAGTTAATAATCAATATATTACAAAATAAACCTCCCCCTTGCACCCTCCGAGAGGGGGAATAAATTCGTTGAAAAAGATAAAAATTGTCTATCAATCTGGAAAATGTCCTCTCTCTAACTTCTTGAGAATCATAAACTATCTCATTCCCCCTTTGGAGGGGGGAGGGGGGGAGGTTTTTGAATATCAATAAGTTACAGAACTGGCGAAACTTAAATTATTCACTCAAGTTTCACAAGTCGTTCTTAAATTATAATCTGATGTATAAATCATTGTATATCAATTATTCATAATAGTATCTTATTGTAACTCTGCTTGTAACCTCCCCTTTACTCTGCTTGTAACCTCCCCTTTACTCTGCTTGTAGCCTTTCCCTTTACTCTGCTTGTAGCCTTTCCCTTTACTCTGCTTGTAACCTCCCCCCTACCCCCTCCGAGAGGGGGAATGAGATAGTTGAGGTAGTTAATATTCTTTGTATAAGTCTGATTTTCTATCTTTTATAATGATTATTACAATTTCTCAACGTATGTATTCCCCCTTTGGAGGGGGTGGGGGGAGGTATTTTATAAATGCTTCGCTGGTGCGAGCTTGCAACTCGTGCCTACTATCAGTAGAGGCTGTGGCTCCTGCTAGCGAAGGGAATTACAGCGTTTGTACGACTTGAGTAGAAAAGTAAAAGGTAAAAGATTTTACCTTTTACCTTTTACTTTTTAGTTTTTAGTTTTTAGTTTTATTACGCTTCGCCAGAGCCAGAGAAGTGGGATTGCTTACCGAATACCTCTTCGTCTGTAGGGAGATCCTTATCGTGTTCGTACTGATAAAGATTGGTGCTAAGATTCTGCATGAGATGCTTGGCTTGGGAAGGGGTCATGATAACCCTACTCTGTACACGTGCCTTGGGCATCCCTGGCATGATAGAAATAAAGTCCAAAACGAACTCAGTATCGGAGTGATTCACTACCACCATATTGGCATAGATCCCCGCGGCTACTTTATCATCTATCTCTATATTTATTTCCCTTTTAGTTACCTTTTCCATAAGGTTTATAGGTTGACATTCTGTTTTACTAAATCTCTGCGTGAGCCTACAATGATATTCTCATAACGCTTCATACCCGTACCTGCTGGGATACGATGTCCTACGATTACGTTTTCCTTAAGTCCGTCTAAGCTATCCACCTTACCTTGTACTGCTGCTTCGTTAAGCACTTTGGTAGTTTCTTGGAAGGAAGCCGCTGAGATAAAGGACTTAGTCTGCAAGGAAGCACGTGTAATACCTTGTAACACAGGTACTGCCGTAGCAGGAATAATGTCACGAGCTATTACTAAGCGCTTATCTTGGCGCTTGAGCAAGGAATTCTCATCGCGTAGTTGTCGCATGGTTACAATCTGTCCTGCTTTGAGGTTTTCAGAGTCACCCGCATCTTCTACTACTTTCTTACCGAAGAGCTTGTCGTTTTCCTCGATAAAGTCGTCCTTATGTACCATTTGTTCTTCAAGGAAGAGGGTATCTCCTGGATCTTGAATTTCCACCTTGCGCATCATCTGGCGTACGACTACCTCAAAGTGCTTGTCGTTGATCTTCACCCCTTGTAAGCGGTATACCTCTTGTACTTCATTTACCAAATATTGTTGTACCGCTGATGGCCCTTTGATACGTAGGATATCCTCTGGAGTTACTGAACCATCGGAGAGTGGCATACCTGCACGTACGTAGTCGTTCTCCTGTACGAGTACTTGGGAAGAAAGTTTCACAAGGTAAGTACGTTTTTCTCCTGTTTTGGATTCAATATAGATTTCTCGGTTACCTCGTTTTACTTTTCCGAAGGACACTACCCCGTCTATCTCGGCCACTATGGCAGGGTTAGATGGATTACGCGCTTCAAATAACTCAGTTACACGAGGAAGACCCCCTGTAATATCCCCAGACTTAGCGGATTTACGTGGTATCTTTACCAAGATACGACCTTCCTTAATCTTTTCCTTATCATCGACCATGATGTGAGCACCAAGTGGTAGGGTGTACGAACGTAGGATATTGCCTTCTTTATCCTGAATATGCATAGTAGGAATGAGTCGCTTGTTACGAGACTCGGAGATTACTTTCTCTTGGAAGCCTGTTTGCTCATCTATCTCTACTTGGAAGGTAACTCCTTGTTCTATGTTCTCATAAGCAATTTGTCCAGAGAACTCAGAAATAATTACCGCATTATATGGATCCCATTGGTTAATTACATCCCCTTTCTTTACGCTATCTCCATTTTTCTTGAAGATGAATGAACCATAAGGAATGTTGGAGGTACTGAGTACCATACGAGTATGAGGCTCCAATACCTTCACCTCGGAAGTACGAGAGATCACCACCTCTACTGGGTTGCCATCGTAGTCTTCTCCCTTAACTGTCTTAAGGTCATCGATTTCGAGGATACCATCAAAGTGGGCGATAATCTTGTTCTCTTCGGAGATGTTACCCGCAGTACCCCCCATGTGGAAGGTACGCAAAGTAAGCTGAGTACCAGGTTCCCCGATGGACTGTGCCGCTACTACCCCAACAGCTTCCCCTATTTGTACCATCTTACCTGTGGAGAGGTTACGTCCGTAGCACTTAGCACAAATACCATGCTTAGCCTCGCAGGTGAGTGCTGAGCGTACCTCAATAGCCTCAATAGGGGCTTGGTTTATCTTATCTACGGCATCTTCGCGGATTTCTTCGCCTGCTAGAACGATAATCTCTTCATTAAGAGGGTTAATAATATCGTTCAGTGCTACACGACCCAATACGCGTTCACCGAGAGTTTCAATTACTTCTTCATTTTTCTTCAATGCACGTACCTCAATACCACGAAGTGTACCACAGTCATCTGTATTGATGATTACATCCTGAGATACGTCTACCAAACGACGGGTAAGGTAACCCGCGTCGGCTGTCTTAAGCGCCGTATCGGCCAACCCCTTACGAGCACCGTGTGTAGAGATGAAGTATTCCAAGATAGAAAGCCCTTCCTTGAAGTTGGACAAGATCGGGTTCTCAATAATCTCACCTCCGCCGGCAGTGGATTTCTTTGGCTTAGCCATAAGACCTCGCATACCAGTGAGCTGGCGTATCTGTTCCTTGGAACCACGCGCTCCTGAATCAAGCATCATATATACGGAGTTAAATCCTTGTCTGTCCTCACTGATGCGCTTCATGGCAAGATCCGTAAGGCGGGCATTGGTAGAAGTCCATACATCAATCACCTGGTTATAACGCTCGTTGTTGGTGATAAGCCCCATGTTATAGTTGCCAATGATACCTTGTACTTGTTCGTTGGCATCGGCAATCATGTCTTGCTTTTCCTTAGGGATAATGATATCTCCCAAGGAGAAGGAAAGTCCCCCTTGGAATGCGAACTTGTACCCCATCGCCTTGATGTCGTCCAAGAACTCAGCGGTACGAGGGATACTTGTTTTCTTTAGTACGTGACCAATGATATCACGGAGGGATTTCTTGGTCAATATGGTGTTAATATAACCAGCCTCTGGGGGTACTACCTCATTGAAGAGGACACGCCCTACAGTGGTGTCTATAAGTTTAGTTACAATATTGCCATGTTCGTCAAGGTCTTTAGTACGTACCTTGATAGAAGCGTTGAGGTGTACCTTATGCTCATTGTAGGCAATATTCACCTCCTCTGGAGAGTAGAATACAGAGCCTTCACCTGCGATAGGTTCCTCTGGGGTGCTCTTGCGCATCTTAGTGATGTAGTAAAGCCCCAAGACCATGTCCTGAGAAGGTACCGTAATCGGAGCTCCATTGGCAGGGTTCAAGATATTATTGGAAGCCAACATGAGCATCTGTGCTTCAAGGATAGCCTCAGGCCCAAGAGGTAAGTGTACCGCCATCTGGTCACCGTCAAAGTCAGCATTGAACGCCGTACATACTAGTGGGTGTAGACGGATTGCCTTTCCTTCGATCAACTTAGGCTGGAACGCCTGAATACCCAAACGGTGCAAAGTAGGAGCACGGTTCAGTAGCACAGGATGTCCCTTGATCACATTCTCCAAGATATCCCATACTACAGGCTCTTTCTTGTCTATAATACGCTTGGCTGATTTTACTGTCTTTACAATCCCACGCTCTATGAGCTTACGGATAACGAAAGGTTTGTAAAGTTCCGCAGCCATATTCTTAGGCAAACCACATTCGTAAAGTTTTAGCTCTGGCCCAACCACAATTACCGAACGAGCAGAGTAATCCACACGCTTACCAAGTAGGTTTTGGCGAAAACGTCCTTGTTTTCCTTTGAGAGAATCAGAAAGGGATTTGAGCGGACGATTGGCATCGGTTTTTACGGCAGAGGATTTACGGGTATTATCAAAGAGGGAATCCACAGATTCCTGCAACATACGTTTTTCGTTACGCAAAATCACATCAGGCGCCTTAATTTCTATCAAACGCTTGAGACGATTGTTACGAATGATTACACGGCGATAGAGGTCATTGAGGTCGGAGGTAGCAAAACGTCCCCCATCCAAAGGCACCAACGGACGCAATTCAGGCGGAATCACTGGAATGACCTTCATGATCATCCATTCAGGGTTGTTCTCCCTATTCTTTTGAGAATCGCGGAACGCCTCCACTACTTGCAAGCGCTTAAGAGCCTCGGTCTTACGTTGCTTGGAGGTTTCTGTATTGGCACGATGGCGCAAGTCATACGAAAGCGCATCGAGGTCAAGCTCATGCAAAAGATCATAGAGTGCCTCAGCCCCCATCTTGGCTACAAACTTGTTAGGGTCTGTATCCTCCAAGTATTGGTTTTCCACCGGTAGAGACTCCATTATATCAAGGTATTCCTCCTCGGTAAGGAAGTCCATTTTCTCCAATGGTTCTCCAGTAAGAGACTTAGCAATCCCTGGTTGAATAACGATATAGCGTTCGTAATAGATAATCATATCCAACTTCTTGGACGGAAGTCCGAGCAAGTAACCTATTTTATTAGGCAAAGAACGGAAATACCAAATATGAGCCACAGGCACCACCAAGTTGATGTGACCTACACGCTCACGACGTACTTTCTTTTCGGTTACTTCCACCCCACAACGATCGCACACGATTCCCTTGTAGCGGATGCGCTTATACTTTCCACAAGCACATTCGTAGTCCTTCACAGGCCCGAAAATACGCTCACAGAATAGTCCATCGCGCTCAGGCTTATGGGTGCGATAGTTGATTGTCTCAGGCTTGGCCACCTCACCACGAGATACCGCTAGGATACTCTCAGGAGAAGCCAATCCGATAGAGATTTTGTCAAATCTCACAGTTGCATTTTTCTCTTTTACTCTTGCCATAGCATTTTTTAATAACAAAATTTGTTCCTATTTGGACAAATACACGAAAAGAGGAGGCGACACAACCCTCTCGGCCATGTTACCTTCTCTACTATTATCTTTCTACCTAATGATATGAAAGACAAGTACTTATATGCTCTACGAAAGTCAAAATAACTTCTATAAAAACACTTTACCAAACTGAGTGCAAAAATAAAAAATATTTTTCAAAGTAAAAAGTAAAAGGCAAAAAAAATTAAAAGAGGCGAATTACCACACATACCCGTTTATATAATTTCACTCGCTATTCGTAATAAAACGCAATGAATTGCGTCTCTACGGATGACCATGCCAAACAAAGAATCATCTTAGCCAGCGTTCGTGTAGAGACGCAATTCATTGCGTCTTAGAAAGGTAGAAACGTAATTTATTACGTCTTAGAAAGGTAGAAACGTAATTTATTACGTCTTAGAAAGGTAGAGACGTAATTTATTACGTCTAAAGGTAGAGACGCAATTCATTGCGTCTTAAAAAATTAGCAGTAAAAGAGCAAATTACCGCACATACTCGCTTATGCAATTTTACTTTTCACTTTTTTCAGTATTCAAATTGTACATTTTTGTTAGGGTCAGGATTTCCTGCCCAATAAGCCCTATAGAGGTCTAAGCTCTTTCGAATCTCTCCATAAAGGGCTTCATTTCTTTGGCGAAGGTCGTCCAAGTGGTAGAACTTAGCCAATACATGTTGGTGCTCTATCCAATCCAAAGATTGCATACAGTCGTCCAAGCCGTCAAGGGTGTACCCAAAGTAATCAGGCAGAGAGAATGTCTCCTTCATCGTACTAAGGAAGGCACGTTCGTTCTGGACATTTCTCAGGTCAATGTGAAACTCCAAAGCGTTTTTTCTAATATATGTACTCATTTCTATTAGTAAATATGTAAAATATAGTGTTTTTCTATCAGTCCCAACATCCTCTCCCCTATACCTGAATCACTCCTAAGTTAAATGATTTTTCTATAGGAGCTCCATTAGCGGCTTCTATCCCTTGTGATATCCACAAGCGGGTATCCAGTGGATCAATGATTGCATCTGTCCATAGGCGTGCAGCTGCATAATAAGGAGTCGTTTGTTGGTTATATTTTTCTTGAATATTCTCTAATAGTTCGTTCTCTCTCTCCTGAGAAATGGTCTCTCCCTTGCGCTTAAGGGTAGCCGTTTCTATCTGTAAGAGAACTTTAGCGGCTTGTGCTCCACCCATTACGGCCAAATTAGCTGAAGGATATGCCACAATAAGGCGTGGATCGTAAGCCTTGCCACACATAGCGTAGTTGCCTGCCCCGTAGGAGTTACCTACTATTATGGTAAATTTAGGCACTACCGAATTGGCTACTGCATTCACCAGTTTCGCTCCGTCCTTGATAATACCCCCATGCTCGGACTTGCTACCGACCATAAAGCCCGTAACATCCTGTAGAAAGACCAGCGGAATACGCTTTTGGTTACAGTTGGCGATGAAGCGAGTTGCCTTATCTGCACTATCAGAATAGATAACGCCACCTATCTGCATCTCCCCTTTTCGGGTCTTGACCACCTTGCGCTGATTGGCAACAATTCCTACCGCCCAGCCATCTATACGTGCATAGCCTGTAAGGATTGTCTGTCCATACCCCTCTTTGTATTCTTCCCATTCGGAATTATCCACAATACGTAGGATTAACTCCTTCATATCATAAGGTTGGGTACGACTAATTGGCAATATACCATATATATCATTAGGATTCAGCTTAGGAGCCACACTCGTTACTCTGCTAAAGCCTGCCTTAGGTGTATCGGCTATCTTATCCACGAGGTTCTTAATCACGTCCAAAGCATCTTGATCATTCTCACACTGATAATCGGTAACCCCACTAATCTGACAATGAGTAGTAGCCCCGCCTAAAGTCTCGTTATCGATATCCTCCCCAATAGCAGCTTTGACTAAGTAGCTACCCGCCAGAAAGATACTTCCTGTTTTGTTAACTATGATAGCCTCATCACTCATAATAGGCAAGTAAGCCCCTCCTGCGACACAGCTACCCATCACAGCAGCTATCTGGACGATACCTTGGCTACTCATCTGGGCATTATTGCGGAAGATGCGACCAAAGTGCTCCTTATCAGGAAAAACCTCATCTTGCAAAGGCAAAAACACCCCCGCACTATCCACCAAATATATAATGGGTAAGCGGTTCTCCATGGCAATCTCTTGAGCTCGGAGATTTTTCTTACAGGTCATCGGGAACCAAGCACCTGCTTTTACAGTTGCATCATTGGCCACTACAATTACCTGGCGACCACGTACATAACCTATTTCCACCACTACCCCTGCCGAAGGACAACCTCCATATTCCTTATACATACCCTCAGCGGCAAAGGCTCCAATCTCCAATCGCGGCTTATCCTTATCCAATAAGTAATCTATACGTTCACGAGCTGAGAGCTTTCCCTGTTGGTGTAGCTTCTCAAGGGCTTTCTCTCCCCCTCCTCGCTTAATCTGTTCCCAGCGCTGGCGCACTTGGTCTCGCACCAGCTTATTGTGATCTTCGTTCTTATTAAAAGCTAAATCCATACAGAACGTTTTCAAGTTGCAAAGTTAAGAATTTTTATTATTTAAACAAGTTTTTTTGATTACTTTTTTCAAAAAAGATATTTTTAACTGTTAATGAAATGTTATTATACTTGTATTCAATTAGTTATCATGAGTACTACATAGCTTTTTATGCTTTAGCTCCCACGTATTTCACAGGATTTTAAGTTCTGTGCAATGCGCGGGAGACTTTTGCTATATTGAATTCTTGTTATTTGGGCAGGCTCAGACGTACATAGCGAACATAACCCGTTCCTTCCGTCTTCCCTTTGAGGGCTTCAGTAGTGAAAGGCACTTGAGCATCAGTGGTATAGTAGTATTGATCCTCCACAGCGGATTCGAATCGGATTTTATATCCTTGGTCTAAGAGGTTCTTGTCCAAGTCTAAGACAATATTTTTGCGATCTCCCTGAGTGATAGAGGCGCCTGTAATCGCATCTATCTTTTCTTGCTTTTCACTGTGGAAACCGAACCATTTTTTGAGGGAGTCATAGTACTTACTATTATCTCCGAAGACATAGAGCGTTTTCACATAATGATCCTGTGGATCTATAAGGGATACCACCATATAAGCCCCTTCTCCTGTATAGTTGGCCATCTGTACCATACATTTGAACTTGTCCTGTGCGTGTACTGCAGCAAAGGCAAAGAATGCCAAAAAGGCAAAACCAATTTTCCTTATCATAATTTTGAACGTTTTTGAAATAATGCGCAAAGATACGATTTTTATTTAGGTAACAAGATAAAAATAATAAGGTAAAATAACAATCTCCCATCAGCTGTCAATCGTTAGTCTATTTTGACCAATCACTGACCACTGACTTCTGCCCTCTGCCTACTGACCACTGACCACTGACCACTGAGAACTGACCACTATAACAGTATAGATAAAAACAATAGTAATTTGGTTTTTGATATATATTTTCTTTATACTTTTGCAACCGTAAAACAAAGATAATCTATAACAAAAAAATAATCATAATATGTCATTAGTAGGAAAAAAATTCCCAAACATTACTGTTGACGCCAT
>NZ_CALHGG010000003.1 GCF_938029845.1 uncultured Capnocytophaga sp. | reverse complement strand
AATCACCATTCTCACAAGAGTTTTGGGCAGCTTTTTGAGGAAGCTACTGAGGAGTCGTATGTTTGCAAATTGAAATATTAATTGTAATTTTACATTTAAAATAAGTACGGATTAAAACCGAGCAGTGGTCGTATGGCATCATGCAGCATATGATGAAAAAACAAATTCATGTATAATGCAATTAGTTTATACCTCAGAACACAAAGCAAAATTACCTCATGAAGGAGCTGTTAAACAATTTGAAATTGGAGTTGAATATGATACTAAAGCTGCTAAAGATAAAGCAAAAGAATTGAATGAAAAATACCATTAGAAAAATGAGAGAGACAAAAATTAAGTTTGATAAAGATCTTTCAAAAGAAATTTTTATTAGGAAAATAAATAAGAAAATTAGACTAATCTTATCTGATGATTTGGACGCTTCAGAAGAGAAATTAAGTGATAGTTATTGCAAAAAAATAGCTGATTTTATAGATAACTTTTCAAAATGGTACAATAAATGTATGGATGCTGTTAAGGAATGGGGTGAAAATATTTATCATATAAATATAGAATATGATGAGATAAAACTATTAAAAATTTTCATTCTGTTTGAACAAAATGAATGTGAATTATTCGGATTAGGATTTAGGACAGAGTTTGATATTGAACATGGTTGCGGCATTAAAATTAAAGTAGAAGATGGTAATTATAACATTGTAGAGATAGGTACAGCTGACATTGCTTTTTGCTAAAATAATATATCATCTATGACCTAAGCGAGCGACCTAATCTCAGTAGAGATAAGGACAATTTGTTAGTTTATGACAAGGAAGAGCCTGTAACTGATAATCTTATCACTTGGGTGTTTGATGAGAACTCCTTTGTGCCTGCGGCTAAACTTGTAGGGGATAAATCGTATTCTATCCTCACCGACCACTTAGGAACGCCGTATGAAGCGTATGATGAAAATGGAGAAAAGGTGTGGAGTGCTGAGTATGACCTCTATGGTAATATACATACCCTTAACGGTGAGAAAGGATTTATACCATTCCGCTACCAAGGGCAGTATGAAGATATTGAAGTAGACCTATACTACAACCGCTTCCGCTATTACGACTGTCACACAGGAACTTATATCTCACAAGACCCGATTGGATTAGCAGGAAATAATCCTAATTTCTATGGGTATACCTTTGATTGTAATACTGAGGTGGATGTTTGGGGGTTGGATATTTATATTTTAGTAGCAGACTCAGATGGGTATTATCCTGATCTTCAATATGGAAAACCTACAACTCAATATGTTTACTTACGAAAAGGGCAAATATATAAAATTGGAGAAAGTAAAAATGCAAAAAAAAGATATAAAAAAAGTAATCTCTCAAAGGGTAGAGCAAGCAAACATAAAGTATATGCTTATGATGTTAATGGGAATCCTATAGGTTTAAAAATGAAAATAATTGTAAAAGGAGGCTCAAAAAAAGCTAATCAAAAAACTGAAAGAAAAATGTTAAAACGATATTATAAAAAGAATGGTAAACTTCCTGCAGGGAATACTTGCTTTCATTAAATTTTATTATTCTGTATAAGTTAGCAAATAATATAGATTATGATAATAGAAATAAGACAACAATTAAATTCAACAGAAAGTCATTCAAAAAATATAGTTTTGAACAGAGTCATAACTTATATATTAGATGCACTTTCTGCTGAAGATTGGCTGTATAAGATTAGAAAAGAAATAACCAATGAGCAAGAAAAATGTTTTATTTTTATAACTTTTAGATTTTTTGGTATAGAGGAAATTGAAAAGTATAAAATAAAATCTTATACCAGATATTATAAAAAAGAAGAGTATCTTGATATAGATCCTATATTTATCTTGGATAAATATAAAGATCTAAATGAAGATAAAATACGAGAAGAACTTTGTAATGATATATTTATATATTTAGAAAAAATTCTCTTGAAATATGAAAAGTCCTTTACCCATTTTAATGTGAGAAACTTTATTAGTATACTTTATGATAGATTGCAAGAAGTTAAAGATGAAAAATTACCCTATATAGTGTATGAAGAAGAGGAATGGTTAGAAGGTATTATTAAAGAAATGTTTGATGATAAGTTTAATTTAATTAAATAATAAATATGGTAGATTTAGTTGATAAAATAGTAAATTTGGAGCTATACAAGGAATTATTAAGTGAAATAGAGGAGAAATTAGAATTACAGATACATTATAAATATCCCAAAGGTATAGATGAGGGTGTGCAAGAGCAAATTGATTTTGTTAATTTCACACTTTCAGAAGCAGAGTCAGTCCTAAAGGACAAGTTCTTTTTGATTTTTTTGTTTTTATATATTACAACATTCACTGATATACGTTATAGAGGAATTCCTAAATTAGATAATTATCCTGTTCAAATTTATGCATATCCACAATCATCTTTTATATCGTTTATGATAGAATACTACCTATTAAAAAATGATGTTGAAAAATTATCGTTGTATATTAAAAAATTTTCCTCATCTCCAAAAAAATATGAAAAAAAATTAAAGGAGGTCTATAATCAAGTATTGATATCTAATTAGATTTGGATGTTTTTAACAAGTTACTATATCTGATAAGGAAAGGTAAATATATTGGGGCAACTCAGCAGTGTAAATTACGATGATGGCAATTACGAGTGGTTTACATACGACAAGTTAGGACGCATAACCCAAGGGAAAACCCTACCAGCCAGACGCTTTGGGAATACGATGTGCTAGGGCGTATTGTAGCAGAAACTCAAAATGGGCATCGCATCTCCCATCAGTACAATGCTTATGGCAATCGCACAGCGATGGAAAGTAGTTTGGGTGCAAAGCTGCAACACACCTACAATGAGTGGGGAGAGTGCGTACGCACAGAGGTAAACCAACAGGCACAGGCACAATCATTAAAATTATCCTCTATGGTATTTGAAGATATAAAAAAAGAGAAAATTGATGAAATGTCTTATAATGAATATACTTTATATTCTCTTTGGAACACAGAGAGAATGTTCTCTTTGTTTAATAAAAGCTTCTTTAGGTTAGAAACTATTAACATTTTATTCAGAATGAAAAACTATTTATGGAACTTCCTATATAATAATGTGAGAGACTTATCAATAGAAAATAAATTAGAAAATTTAGAGAGTTTATTTCTGACTGAACAAGATAATGTTATTGCTCTAAATATGATTATCTGCTTAGATACTACTTATAATTGTGTAATTAATAGAAAGAATAAATCTTTTACTACTTTTTATTATGTTTATGATATAATTCAACAAATAATTCTAATTAAATCAAACAATATAAAAATAATAACAGACGAAATAGAATATATTTTAGATAACAATATGTTTATCAAAGATGAAATTAATAGACAGTTATCTATAATCCAAAGAATTGAAACAAACAAAATTAACAAAGATTTTATTCAAAAAGTAAAAAATGATGCTATTACAAATAAAATACCATTTGATGAGATTCTACCAATAGAACATTTAAAAGGCAGATAACTATACATATTAATAATTAAGAACTTGAAAAAAGAGAGAAATTACCTACAATGAAGCAGGCGAGCGTTATCGCCTTGAAAGAGATGCCAATGGTAAGGTGATAGTTCGTTTATTCCTTTCTTATACCAAGGACAGTATTATGATGAGGAAATAGGGTTAGCTTATAACCGTTTCCGTTATTACTCACCTGAAAACGGTACTTATATTAGCCAAGACCCGATAAGGTTGGCAGGGAATAATCCTAATTTCTATGGGTATACTTTTGATTGTAATACAGAGGTGGATGTTTGGGGGTTAGTTATTGTGTATCGTGGTATCCATCCCAAACAAAAAGAAGCTATAAAGAATGGCACAAATATTCAACCTAAAGATATTAATGCTAATTATAGTATTCAAGAACATGTTGACGATGGAAATTTAAATACTCAATATATATCTACTTCTAAAGATATAAAAAGAGCTGAATTTTATAATCATTCGCTTATTATAGCAATAGACACAGATAAGATTGATCCTGAAAAAGTTATAGATATATCAAATGGTATTGACCCTCAAACAGGTAAAAGATTAAAAGGTAAAGCTTATTACTATGCTACTAAAGATATAGAAGTTCTAATTGATGGTGAAATTCCTAAAGAGGCATATACAATAGTAAATAAACATCATTAAAATATACTTGATATGAATAATTATTTTGATCAGTTAGAAAAAATACAATGTACTTTCTCAATATTAGATGAAGTATCTTATGAAACAAGAGAAGAAGCAGAGGAAGGTATGAAAAAATATGAAGAATTAATGGATAAAATTGTGCAAATTATAATAGAAATACTTGCTGATAAGACTTCTTCAAATTCAGTTTATAAAGAAGCTGTAAAATTATTAGGAAGTAAAATAGGATGTGCTGATGATGTACAAAAATATGGAGATATTATGAAATCTTTCTATGATGAAGGTAGAATAACACAAGGGCAATTATCCTTTTTTATTGAAAATATGAATATAGGAAGATGGATATAAATTTATAAAATTGAAGTTCATTTTGCCTTTGAGTATGATGCCCTCGGCAGACGTACGGCAAAGATAAACCTAAGCAGCAAGCGCATCAAGCGTTTTCTATGGGATGGGAATGTACCACTCCACGAATGGGAGTATGACCTAAGCGAGCGACCTAATCTCAGTAGAGATAAGGACAATTTGTTAGTTTATGACAAGGAAGA
>NZ_CALHGG010000002.1 GCF_938029845.1 uncultured Capnocytophaga sp. | reverse complement strand
GTAGAGGGTTCTCCCGTTTCCCAAAGTCAATTAGTATGTAGCTAAATAGACACCTGAATAAGATTAATTTTCTTTGTTTTTTAAGTTTTTATTGTAGAGGTGTATATAGAAGTGAAATCAGGATAATTTTGCTTTCTATGAGCAAAAGTTATGTTTGGGATTGTAGTGTTGGTTATTAAATCATAAAAAAGTTTGTTTCATTCATTTATTTTTATTAATTTTGCTCCCTGATTAGGGAGCCCTTGAATAAAAAAGGGTTTTTCATAAGAAAATCTTTAATAATTAACAGTTAATAATTAAATTTATTTGTAGTATGTTTCAAAAGTACTTTATTGAGGTTTTTACCAAAAACTTCGCTAATTTCAATGGGAGAGCCCGCAGAAAAGAGTATTGGATGTTCTTCCTTTTTAACTTTCTTATCGCCTATGGTCTTCAGGTAGTAGCTATGGTCCTAGGAGAAAATGGAGGGATTATCTTTGCTATTGTTGCAATTCTTTATGCGCTTGCAAGCTTAATTCCTAGCATTGCTGTAGCAGTACGTCGTATGCACGATGTAGGAAAAGATTGGTGGTATATTTTCATCCCTATCTACAACCTAATCCTTTGTTGTACTGAAGGAGAACGCAGAGAAAATCAATATGGACCAGATCCTAAAGCTGGAGAGTAATCCATAGATATTTAAAATGTATTAATGAGTTAGTGGGGCATCTCTTACTAACTCATTTTTCTTTTGCCAATGATTGCTTTTGACCCTATCTATACAGATCCTGTTCCCCAGAATCATCGCTTCCCAATGGAGAAGTATGCCCTCTTATATGAGGCTTTGTTATGGGAAGGGATTGCGGAACCTACTGATTTTTTCACTCCAGAACCAGCTTCTTTTGAGCAGCTTATATTGGTACATAGCCCTACCTATGTACGTCAGTTCCTCTGCTTGACTCTTCCTCAGCGTGAGGCGATTCGCATAGGCTTTCAGGAGAGTGAGCAACTAGTTAACCGCACAATCCCTTGATTTTTGTTGCTAAATATTGTATTTTTGTAAGAAACTAATTGAGGTGTTAAAATAATTTCATATATTTGCACTCTGAAAATTAATGTATTATGGAATTATTTAAGGGACAAAGCCTCTTAGAGTTTACTGAACGCTTTAAAACAGACTTAGATTGCGAAGAATAGCTAGCTTCTTTAAAGTGGGAAGATGGATATTGCTGTCGCAAATTACGAGGTATATATTCTTGGGTTTCAGAGTTTAATATAGACCGCTATTTAGCTGAGTATAGTTTTAGAATCAATCGCTCACAGAGCAAAGAGACTATCTTTAACAAATTAATGAAAAGAATGCTTGAAAGAGAACCTATTTTCCAACCTCTGTTAATATGCCCTTAACTTGACACCTCAATAAATAATTTAATAAAATAATAGATATATGAATAAATTTTTATTTGGAAATAAGAATAATCGCCAGATATGGATAATATTTATTGTAGCTAATTTGCTTTATTCATTAATGATTTTTATGAGTATCCCTCATTTGCAAAAACTTTCGCAAGGCTTACCTATATTGGATATTAGGTCAGGCGGCTATACTTTGGAAGAGGTGCAAGCACTATATACAGCCTTAGGAAGTGAGGGGCGAAGTTACTATCTTTTTCCTCAGTTATTTTTTGATATATTTTATCCAGGGCTTTTTGCAGTGACTTATACTTGGATTATCATCAGGCTATTACAACAACTCTCCATACAAAATAAATGGTTAAAAGGTTTGTGTTATTTACCATTGATTACCAGTTTTTTTGATTATTCTGAGAATATCATTATCTTCATTACTCTCAAAAGTTATCCTGAGTTGTCCCCTACGCTTGTTCAATTGGGGAGTGTCTGCACATTTCTAAAAAACATTAGCGGGATGATGACTTTCAGTGTGATGATTGTACTATTTTTGGTATGGGTTGTAAGGAAATTAAGACAGAATAAAAGCTCAAATTAATGGAAAGAATTGTAGAGGGTTCTCCCGTTTCCCAAAGTCAATTAGTATGTAGCTAAATAGATACCTCAAAAAATATTTTAAACCGAGAATTCCCAACTCAACAGGAAATAGATGATTCGATAGTGTATTATAAAAATACTAAGGAAAAAGAAATATTTCCACCTACAAGTAGCTATTCTTTAGGGATCATAGAATAGATATTCATATTAAAGGAAGCGAAAAAAATAGGATTCAGAAATGGTGGGAGGATAAATATCAAAATTTAGGAACTTATAGTGTTATACCTATTGTTGGGGAGCAGTGTACAACTACAGTAAAAATATCCATAGAGGAATCTACAAAGGTTTTTTCAATATTCGATATAACATCAACAACTCAATCACCACAAGATTTTTTAGAACTTTTAACAGAGGAAGGTGAACATACTTATGGAACTAAAAAAGAGAATAAATTAACAGTAAATAAAGAGTATAGAGAGATTCCTTATATAGAAATTCATGATTTCAAATCAAGTTATAACCAACAGTTGAGTAATTAGAAATAAAAATATGTATAAAGTTATTAAAATAGTTATTATTATGGGTATATTAAGTAGTATTTTTTCTTGTAAAGTAGAAAAAGACATCTTTATATATAGAACAGAGGAATTCAAAAAAAAGGAACAAACATTTAAACTTTCATTAGATGAAGCAGCGCAAAAATGTATAAAATATATTTTGAAAGAAGAAATAGCTAATGAAGGTTCTTTTGAATTGGATATTATATATGGAGATTATTATATTTTTAAGCCAAAGGGGGAACTATATAACTTGAAAACAGGAAACTATAATTTATCTGGCATTTGGATTAATGGTAACACTGGGGAAATAAAGGAAGTTAAAACAAATGAGAATATTAAGATTTTACTAGGATATAATAGTCATATGCCTTATATGAGAAGAATTGAGAAAGATAAGGAGGAAAATTGATGAAAATGGGAAGTTACAACAGATAGATGATTTTGAAAAGATTAGTACATACCACTGGCAATGGGTAGTAATAAATCCTAATTTAGTTAAATTAGATAGTAAAACTCCCATTACTACTAATAACCTATTTAAAGAAATTTCAAAACTATAGTTATATGCAAAGAATAATATTTTTATTATGTTTAGTTTTAGTAGCCTGTAAGCCTAAAAACGAAGAGGTAGCTGTTATAACTCCTCAAAGGGAACTCTCTGAAATAGAAAAAAGCATTTTAGAGGATAGGAGGCTTCCCGTATACAATCATACTGTAGAACAGATTGACTGGGAGGTTCTCCTGCTATTTGTAAATGACCATATTAAGGAATATAAGAAGAAAAATGGCGATAGAATCACCTCAATGAGGTATTATTCTATAGGAGCGAGCTCAGTTGAAGTTTCAAGTCAAGAACCTTATGTAGAAATTATTAAAGATTATCATCCTAATGGTCAGATAAATAGCGTTGTAAAGATAGCTAAGGGCTTTAGACATAGAGCAATAGGTAAATCGATATACTATGATGAATACGGGAACAAAACTATTATAGATAATGATACTCTCTATGGAGCGTTAAAATACAATGATATCGTTAGGCTACTTATTAATGAAAGACTAATTGATGACCCAACCAAAGAAATAGGAGGACATAGATTTGAAGAGAGTGAATTTGGGGTTAAATATATAAAGGAAGTGAACTTTTGGTATGCTGTAATCTCAATCAGACCAATGGAACAATGGATAGAAAAATTGAAAGAATGGAAAGCCCTAAAAGAAGCAATGGAAGTCCAAAAAGATTTGGATAAACAATACAAAGAAAAACCTTGTGCAGAAACTCATATATATGCTGAACTTTATATAGATGGAGATACAGGGAAAATTTATCTTAAGAATGAATATGATAAAGGTTATTATGTAGATTATACAAAGGAATAATTTTTTATTAAGGCGTCAAAATAAACTCATATATTTGCACTCTGAAAATTAATGTATTATGGAATTATTTAAGGGACAAAGCCTCTTAGAGTTTACTGAACGCTTTAAAACAGACTTAGATTGCGAACAATAGCTAGCTTCTTTAAAGTGGGAAAAAGGGTATTGATGCCGTTGGCTGTTTAACAACAGTTAGTGGAAAGAAGAACAAACCTGTGGAGGACTTATATAATTCTATAAAATACTGGGATAATGTGAAAATAATTCTTGAAGAAAGAGAAGTAGAAGAATCTAATTGGAATAACAAAAATATAGGAGAAACAAAATGGACTGGAAAATTATAATACTTTTTTTAATAGTAACTTTTGATAGCTATAGTCAAAAGATGGAAGATTATACAATTTTTAAAGACGGCGAAGTTTATATTAACTTCCGTAGATACATACAAAAAATGATGCCTCAGATAGATGCTGAATTAGAAAAATACAGCTATAAAAAACCTACTGAGGAGCACTATAAGAAAGTAATACACTCTTTTATCAATAAAGAATTGCTACCGCAAAATATAGTGGTGCTGAATGATGATCTCAATCCATACATTGCTATCCAAGATAAAGGAATCATATATACAGAAGATGGAAATGAAGCAAAAATGGTTGGGCTTCTGTTATTTCATTTTAATCAGTATCTCTTCTACAAAGATCTAAAGTCCTTAGAGTGGCTAAAAGATAATTATGAAGATATATTATCAGATTTTGTAGTTACTTTTGGTGTTTATAGAGATAAAACACTGCTAAAATGGTATCTTGATGAAAATATTAATAATAGAACTGCTATACAATCGTTATTTTATTATGAGAAGAATACGCGCCAATTCATAAGAAAAGAGATGGTGTTAGCGGTCGATAAAATGTTACGAGGGACTCCTAACGAACACGATTTTGCTATTAATGCGGCGAAATACTATGTTCAAAGATATCCTCACGACTTTGATAACCCCAAGGAAATAATTGATTTCTTATTTAATTCTTCAAGAGGTTATTATATAGAAGATCCTGATGGATACTCTAATATAAGGGCGGATAAGAGTACTTCTTCTAAAATTCTAAGTAGAATAAAATCAGGCGAAAAAATAGATGTATTAGATGATACAAGCAATTGGTATCTGATAAAAACTAAAGAAGGGTTAAAAGGATATGTACACAAAAGTAGAATAAAAATTAAATAATAACGAGAGTATCAAATTCTCATAATGTATCATTCTTAAAACAATTACGATGAAAAAAATTATATTACTTTTGTTTATTCTTTTTTCTTGTGAAGAAAAAATTGTTGTTACAGAGTTTACAAATTACAATAATAGAATTTTAAATAATTTATCTAACAATTCTAATAATTATATATATTATATTATTGATAATTTTTCTAATAAAACCCTAAAAGACAAAGAACTTTTTATTGATAATTTCAAGGAAAAACGAAACATAAAAAATAAAATTATTAAAAGCAAAAAAAACATAACTTTAGTTTTCTATAAAAAAAGCTATTACAAAAATAAATTAAATTATGAAAATGATGGTTTTTTTTTATTAAATGAGAACGAATATTATAAAGATTCCGATATAACAGTAACACTCTCTTATATTTGCAAAAATAAGTCATTTTATATTGAAAACCTTCGGATTTTTGATGATACTAAAAGAAAAATAATTTTAAACAGAATTGATTCTATAAAATTTTAATACATTTACCCCCTTACCTTTGCAAACAATAAATAAAACAAGATAGAACAATGAACAATCTACTCACCTATATTTTTATTATATTTATTATTTTCAATAGTTGTACCCCAAATATAATTAATCAAGGAAAAATAGAATGGATTAGTAAATATGACTTATACGAAAACATTTACGGAAAAGGGATTGAATCTAAAAGAGGATTAAATGTTACAAAATTTCTAATTTTGGATGAATCTATCATTTTTATTGCAGCAGAAAAAGATAGCTACTTCTTTGACACTAAAGAAGATAATGCCATTTTATTCATCTCTAAAGATTTAGGAAATGAATACAAAGAAATCATATTTCCTGAAGAATCTATTGTTTCTATCCATTCATATGGCAAAAAGTCTTTAATAGAAACTAATATAGGAGGTTATGGAAACAATGCTAAAAATTGTATTTACTTATTAGATAATACCTCATTAAAATATAAAAAAATTAGAGAATTTTCTCCTAATAGTATTTCTCAGATAAAATTTAATGGAAATTTTATTTCATATAATGAAAATGGAGATGTTATATTAATAGATGTTTTAAATAATGTAAATTATAAAATTCCTAATATAGTTACTAAAGGTAATTACATATTAGAAGATAAAGACGCAAATATAATTTTTTTAGATAAGAATAAAATAATTAGATATAATGTTATAGAAGAAAAATTTACAACAATACGAAATTTGACAAAAACATACTCTACCATAACTGATGTTTTTGGAGAGATTAATTTAGGGGTAATTGATTTAGTGACAGGAACTGTGTATATTTACGACCTAACTGAGAGGGAATTATTTAAATTTTCTCCTAAAGATGAAAAATATAAATATCGTTATAAAAATTTTGTATGCGACTATAAAAGAAAAGAGTATTATCCTACGATTCGCTTTTCATATGATTATGGAAAAACTTGGAAAGAATACAATACGAGCGATTTTACAATAGAATCAAGTATATATGGTTTTTATAAGGATAAATACATAATTTTTGAAGCTGCCTTTATGGAAAAAGGGGCGTATATTATGATTGGAGAAATAATGAAATAAAACTATGTATAGAATAATCCTTTTAGAAATATCAATATCTATCTACTGAAACATGACATTTATTATATCAAGAATATTCTCCCTCCTTCTCCACCAAATGTCTTAGCTCAGGGTCGTTGGAGATACGTTCTTTCTCGCGTTCAATAATTTCAATGACGTCTAACTTTATTTGGCGGTAGTTGGCTTCTACCTGTTCTTTGGTGGTGTCGTTGCCGTTGGCATCGGTGAAGGAGAGGACTTCGGGGATTTTCTGGTAGGCTTTGGTCTCAGCGGCTACTTTGTCGTTGTCTACAACTATCTGTGCGTGGAATATCTTCTGATTGATGCGCTCATCAAAATTATCAGAAACAGCTCCTACAAATATATTAGTAAAACAGCACAAGTTACTACTGACCAGTGGAAAGGATATAAACCTATAAAGGACTATAATATAACTCAAATTCCTAGTAATAATGGGAAGAATTTTCCTACATTACATAAGGTAATACATCAAGTAAAGTCTTGGATACGAGGTATATATTCTTGGTTTTCAGAGTTTAATATAGACCGATATTTAGCTGAGTATAGTTTTAGAATTAATCGCTCACAGAGCAAAGAGACTATCTTTAACAAATTAATGAAAAGAATTATAGAACGTTCTCTCGTTTCCCAAAGTCAATTAGTATGTAGCTAAATAGACACCTCAAAAATATATTGTAGGACAAGCAGAAGGGAGAGCTATACAAGTGGTTGTTGAGAAAAGAGATAAAGTAGAAGAATTAAGAACCTTAAAAAATTAATAAGATGAGGAAAATTATAAATTTAGTAGCAATCACTTTGTTGTTTATTAGTTGCAACAACACTTCTAAGAGATTAGAGATGCTAAAAGAAAATATATTTATTTATGAAAGAGAAAGAGTTTTTGAGAAAAAAAACATTACAGTTGAACAATCAAGAGTGGAAGTGATAAGAGGAACTAAATATATTGTTGAAGAAAAAGTTATTTACGATAGTTTAGGTATCTTAGAAATATATGCTGGTGCCTCAGAAGGTTTTGTCGTTTATTCAAGAGATAATGATTTTGGAAAATCTGTTATCAAAGAAGAAGGATATAGTAATAAAGTTCTAATAGATAAGAAGCAGGATTGCCTTATAGACGGAAAAGATACAATTAGGAACTTTGAAGTGTTTTTAAAAGATAGGCTTATAATGGTCTATCCTAAAGAAGATGATAGAATTTATGTATACAAATTTAAATAATTAATTGAGGCGTCAAAATAATTTCATATATTTGCACTCTGAAAATTAATGTATTATGGAATTATT
>NZ_CALHGG010000001.1 GCF_938029845.1 uncultured Capnocytophaga sp. | reverse complement strand
AAAAGCCTTTAAAGGGCAAGAGAATGAAGTTGGTAATTTGATCATAGAGGTAAATAATACAAAAACAGATGCTAATATATGTTTAAAAGTAGGAGAAAGAGAAGTTTGGATTTGTAATGTAGATTTGCGAATTAATGAAATTGAAGAGTGGCAATAATAAAATTGATATAATATTATGGGAAAAACCTATGTATATAATGATGGTACTTCTAAAAAAGTAAAACAAGAAGATTTAAAATTGGAGTTTGGTCTGTTTTTTGATGGAACAGCCAATAACTTGTATAATACTGATGCTCGAAAATACGCAATTTATGAGAAAAAATTTCATAATAAAACATTAAGCAAGCGAGGAAAGAAAGAAATATATCGCATTTGGGAAGACTATCCTGAAAAAGAGGACTCTACACATAAATACACACGTAAAGATCTCAGAGATGCATATAAGAAAGGTGAAAAAGATGTTAGTTATGGGAATGATCATACTAATGTTGCTCGTATGTACCTTAATTCTGAAAGAAATGATTATGCCATCTATATAGAGGGCGTAGGAACTGGAGACTTAAAAAATGATGAAAGTAATCCTGGTATTTCACTTGCTATTGGTGTATATGGACTGATCGAAAAAGTGAGGAAGGGAAGTAAAGAATTAGCAATGAGAATTAAAAATTCTATTGATAAAAATATGATAGGAGGAGACACTTATAAAAATATAGAAATTACAATTGATGTTTTTGGCTTTAGTAGAGGAGCAACAGCGGCAAGACATTTTTTATTTCAGATATCTCACGACAAGCATTTAGAGACAATAGAAAAAGAAATGAGAGTAGATAATACTACTTATTGGTCGGTTTCTGTTGTAGAAGCAGAAAAAAGTGAGTTCAAAATATTTTTAGGGAAGTTATTAAATAAAAAAATAGTAGAGAATTTAAAAATAAATATACGTTTTGCTGGATTATATGATACTGTAGCTTCTTACGATCCTGAATATATTACAGTAGGGAATCCTAATCCTCCAAAAATACATATTCCTGATTTTAAAAAAAATATTCATTTATTACATCTAAATGAAATAGGTGATCCAATGTTGGCAATTCATTTTACAGCATTAGATGAAATTCGTGAATACTTCTCCCTAACTCGATTATCTCATTCCAAAGCAATTGAGAAAAATTTGCCAGGAGCCCACTCTGATGTAGGAGGAAGTTATGATTGTGATGGGGTGAATCTATATGAAAAGGTAATACTTGGCCAAAATTTGACACATTTTAAAGACTTAAAAAATCTTAAACAAGAAATGATCAAAGAAGGGTGGTATTCAGAAGGAGAATTAGAGCTGAAAGATTTTACTTATCCTGCCCAAAATGAACTTATAGGAACAAGAATTGTAATGGGAGAATATAGCTACCTTCCTTTGTTATGGATGTCTAAATATGCTTCTTTTTTAATTGAAGAAGAGAAGATTTGTTTTCTAAATATTGAAAATACATATAATATTGAAAGTGAAGATACTTTAAAAAAAGTGAAAACATATTTAGAAAGTACTACTTTTAAAGAATTAACTCAGATGGAGAATGGAATAAAAAATATATTTGAGTTAAAGACATTTATACAAAAAGATAGTAAAGTAAAAGAAGATTGGACTTTCAAATCAGGAAAGAAACAAAATTTATTAAAAAACCTTCGGCATAGATATTTGCATCAGTCTGCTAGTTATGAAAATGCAGGAGGGGAAAATTTTAAATATCCCTTTGTAGAACCCAATAAACCTGCTGAAGATAGAAAAAGAATAGAAATTCCAGGCTAATAGATGAAGTATGAAAAGTAAAAATAATATCTATTCATTTATTACTTTCTTTATAAAAACAGGAAGTAAATATATTCGAAACGTAAGAATAAGGGAATTTTTTCTTGAAAAGAAAGTAATATTTCATTTCTTAGCTTTAAATTATAACTATGGAATAAATGAAGAAGATATTTCCTTGTTTAAAAAAGCAATTTCTTTTCTTTTTAATGAAATTATCTTAGAAATAGAGTATTATGACACTGAGTGCACTGAAATAAAGTCTCAGAAAGTACGAAATCAAGATACTTTAAAAGAAAATTGGAATAAGCTTAAAACAGAACTCCTTGTTGAAAATAAAGGAGTTTACATTGAAGAATATTTTCAACAAATTGACAAAATTATTAATAATACTGATTTATTGTTAGATTTTGTATACCAACATTCGGTATATGGTGTCTTTTTGAAAGCAAAAGATAATATGCAGTCTATATTCTATCAGGACAATACTCTAAAAGAGACAAGTTGTATAGATACAGATTTAAGGTATGAAATTTTAATTAAGAAAAAACAATAATTATGAGTTGGTTATTTGGCAATAAGAAACAAAAATATATTGAAAACTTAAAAAAAAACAATAAGATACGAGAGGAAAAAGAAAGGGAAGAATCCGATATTATTGCTATTGGAAAAATTTCTCCTGAAATTCAAGAAAAACGTGAAATAGAAAGAGAATTATCCAAAGGAAGTGAGGAAATGAAACCTATAAAAGCTTCTCAACAAAAAGAATTAAAATCTAAACAAGACCAGCTTTTTGTAATAGATGGAGCTAAAGTAAAGTTTGGCCCTCATATAGGTACTTTTAAAGTTTTAAATAAAACCCCTACCATCCAAAGTAAAACTATAGGTACTGAAATAGAAAAAAGCCCTGCTAACTTTACATTTATGGATGGATTTCAGCTATTGACTCTAACACAATGGCAAGATGTTGGAACGGTTAAATTTCAAGATAACTTAGCTCTAATAAAGAAATCTACTATTATGGGTACAGGCAAAATGCCTCCTGCCAATGCTCCTATTGAAAGTGGTAAAATAGAGTTTATAGACTCAGGACAAATAAATGTTCCTGAAAATATAGATACTACAGGAATGCCCTTGCCAGAATATATGCCTAAACCTCAAATTATAGAGGTTTATTATACAGATCTTGAAGGAAATAAAATAGACAAACGAAAAATAGGACAAGAGATGTATTTAGTCATTGAAGGAAATAAACTTGAGGGTAAAAAAGCTAATTTTGACTTATATGATAATGAAATGGACTTTGAATATAATGGAGAGCGTTTAAAGGATGATATTCTTAAAGGATACACTTTTAAGAATCCTAAAACAGAAAAAATAAAATTAAAAGCTATTGAAGCTAAAAAATAAGTACTATGGGAGGTATACGTATAATATTAGAAGAAACTAAACAAGAAGTAATTGCTAAATTAGGGCTTACAGAAAATGATTTTTTACCTATAGTAAAATGCATAGATAAGGGGTATAATGAGGCTCATTTAGAAGATACTTTGGAAAGAAGTAGGACAGAAATAGCTAAAAATATCTCTGAAAAATTAGATGAAAAGAATAGAAATTATCATATTTTTGTTCTTACAACACCTAATAAAAAAATAAATCTTTCAATAACTGCATCCAAAGGTAGTAAAAATTGTGTTCATAATGATGTAGGATATATTACAACTGAAATTGAGCCTAAAAATTATGAGAAAGAAATTTCAGTAAAAATAACTAATGAAGAAAATCCTAATAATGAAGAGATTTCTTATGAAAAGAATTTAAAACTTTCTGTTGATATAAATTCAAATAAACAATCTATATCTTTTTTTATTAATTTTTACGCACAAAAAACTAAAGATAGTAAAGAAAAAATTTGTTGTGGTAGAATGCAAATTACCATACCTAACAATATAGAATATGTATATTATACAGCAGGAGGCAAGTTTTTAGGAGGTAATGAAAATAGCCAACGAGTATATATTGCAAATGAGAAAAAATATGAAGAAGCTAAGAAAGAAGGTAAGTGGGGTATTGTAAATAGAGAAAACTATTTGTTAAAAGAAAACGGAAACCCTATATCACATAAAGAATTTTGTAATAATGCTTATATTATATACAAAGAAGTCTCAGCTACTACTAATAAAGAATCGGCTTTATGGTGTGCTCATACGATTAATAATGCAGTACAAAGAGGAGGAAAACCAGTTAATTATGGGGCTAAAACTATAAATGAATTATTAAAAAAGGATACTTACTCAACAATTAAAAAGAAAGATAAGTTAAATTTACTGCCAACAGGAAGTTTTCCCATCTTGTATGAGTATGTAAGATATGGATTAATTGATGTATACCTAGAGCACAAAGATCCCACACATAATGCTTTTTTTTGGGATGGATTGGATTTTTTCTCTGAAATAAAAGATAAAAATGGAGTAAAAAAAGAATTAGGCCATAATAAATTTAAGGAATATTTTTCCGTTACTATTGATGCTAATATCTTGAAAGAATCTATGGATTTTTGGGCTATACCAGATAACATTAATAAAGTTAATAAAAATGCTGTAATAAGCGATATTTTTAAAGAAAACTATAAAGAAAAGGCTGTCTCTGAGGGAACAATTGAAAATAACTCAAATTATTTTAAAGCAATCAAAAATACAACTAAAACACGATATTTCCACCTTGAGGCTACAGGGTTTAAATCAGGAACTATTTTTTGGAAAATATTTTGATTTTGTAAAAACTATTGCAGTCTACTAAAAAGTTACCTTTATTAGTTGAATCTACCATTTAAGATTTTAGATGTTTTTTTAAAGGGGGGTAAATGTATTTTCTTTTTTATATAAGATATTTTTATAAATATAAAAAGAAAGGCTATACTTTTGTCAAAATACCAATAATTGTAAATATTCTTAATTTATGAAAAATGTTTTTTTTATTTTAGTAAGTATTGCTTTTATAGTTTTGGCTATTATTTTTATAAGCAAAAAGAATTCTCAAATAATAAAATTAGATAACAATACCCACAAGAAACTTATTCTTGCAACTAAAAAAGTTAAATCAAATGATAAGCATGATACAATTATAACTCCAAAAGATTATGATTGTAAGGAAGATTTTTACAGATATTCTAATTACCAAAAAAAATTTAATCTTTATATCTCTACTTTTTATGAAATTGATGAAGCTATAAAAACTCCCAATAATGATAGTATTGCTATATTAAGACCTTATTATTCTACACTTGGAGCAACAAATTGCCTTCCTAACAGAGAGTATGAATGGTTACTTTTGATAAAAAAGGGCAATGATAACACTAAGTATAAAATCTATAAACAAGTTTTATATTCTGTTCATTATCATAGTGTTCATTCATTATCAACTTATAAAAATGGATTTATAATAAATGTAGATATGTCAGGTAATAATTATTTTGGTTCAAAAATCTATGTAAATTCTCAATATTGTATAGACAGTATTTATATTGAATCGTGGGGACACCATCAATATGAAAAGACTTATAAATACAAGAATTTTTCATTGGATAAATTCACCTATCATCACATTGATAATCTACGTGAAGAAAGCGACAAAATGGATAATAAAAAACGCAAAAAAGAAGGACTCCCTATCATACTGTGAAATCACTCCCCTCCCTCTTCTTTCTTTATCAAATGCGCTAATTCAGGGTCATTTTCAATACGGGTGAGCTCATCGGTAATGAGTTGGATGATATCGGTTTTTACTTGCTTGTAATTGGCTTGGATTTGTTGTTGCATTTGGTCTTCTCCGTTTTCATCTTCAAAGGAAAGAATTTGAGGTATTTTCTGGTAGGCTTTGGTCTCAGCAGCTACTTTCTCATTATCCACTATTATCTGAGCGTGGAATATCTTCTGATCGATACGCTCGTCAAAATTATCAGAAACGGCTCCTACAAACATTCCTTGGGTGAGATTGGATATTTTGCTAGCTGGAATCAAACTATCCAATTGTGTAGATATGGAGGTAGAGGTATCATTGCGGTTGATAGTAGTAGATTGCCTTTTCTGCAATACCTTTCCAAACCGCTCTGAGAGTGTTTTCGCTGTTTCCCCTACTACTTGTCCGCTAAAGATATTCCCCACTGTATTTTGTATTACCTTGCTTTCCTTATCGCCATAATCACGAGTAAGCTGTGAGTAATCTTGGAATCCTAAACAAACGGCTACTTTATTGCTTCGGGCAGTAGCTATCAGGTTATCTAAGCCTCTGAAATAAATCGTAGGCAACTCGTCAATAATCACAGAGGATTTGAGCTGTCCTTTCTTGTTGATGA